>JAISEJ010000136.1 GCA_031264155.1 Tannerella sp.
TTATCAACATAAAATAAAAAGTAACATGAACGAACAATCGCAAAAAAATAACACCTCCACCATTGACGTAACCGACATTATAGAGGTTTTAGAAACAAACAATAACTCAAAATCAATGACGAATTGGTCATCTCGTCGCTCAAATAACCCATTTTGTCTCATTTCTGGCGGGTTTGATCTCAAAAACAATATCCGCGTTTCTTTCCTGTGTACTTTTGTAGCATGTAATTTTATAAACGTAAGGAAAATGGAAACGAAAAATTGTCAGAATTGCGGTATGCCGATGAATACCGCCGAAGAGTTCGGAACAAACAAAGATGGCAGCAGAAACACGGATTACTGCGTCTATTGTATTAAGGATGGAATGTTTACACCCGGTTGTCAGAGTTGCGGTATGCCAATGAAGACTGCCGAAGAGTTCGGGACGAACAAAGACGGCAGCAGAAACGAAGACTATTGTGTCTATTGCTTTAAGGACGGGGCTTTTACATCCGATTATACGCTGGATGAAATGATTGCTCATAATATTCAATATCTGGATGTGTACAATCAGAATGCGGAAGTAAAAGTAACGAAGGATGAAGCGATTGAACAGTTGAAACAGAATCTTCCCAATTTGAAACGCTGGAAAAACAATTGAAATGAATCAAAGCAGACAAAAAGACAATATAGATAACGGATTGCGACAGAAAGCGTGGCAAAAATGCTGGGAAATGTATTATCCGGCAGGCGACAGCGATTACACGCTCCTGCGTTTTATTCCGGCGAAGCTGAAAACGTGGGTCGGGACAGAATCCGGTTTTACGGTTGCAACGGAAGATATGGCAATGGAAACACAACTATTAAGGGAACAGGAACTATTCCCATCGGAAAAAGTGTTAAAGAATGCGCTTGACAGCATTTATCCAGTGTATGAATCGTTTATGGAAACCGTAACGAATGCCGATTACAGGCTGACTTACGAATGGAATTATTACAAAGACGGAAAATCGTGGCTGTGTAAGGTTGTCAACAAAAAGAAAACCGTTTTTTGGTTATCGGTTTGGGACGGTTATTTTCAAATCGGATTTTTCTTTATCGAAAAGCATTTGGAAGGAATTGCCGCTTTGGATATTGCCGAAAAGATTAAGGAAGACTTTTGCAAGGCAAAACCTGTCGGAAAGTTGCTTCCGATGATATTCAAAGTTTCCCGGGAAGAACAATTGACCGACTTGCTGAAAGTGGTCGCATTCAAAAAGGCATTGAAATGAACTATACATTGCGAAAATTCAGGGAATCGGACTTGGCAAGTTTGGAGGAAAAGAATTGCTGGAGCACACGAAAGAATTATTACGAAAATACACAGAATGATTAAAGTAAGTTTATGAGCAAATACGAATCATTATGGCAATATCTTCAAAAAGACGGACGCGATACGTTTCAACTCACGTTTGAAGAAATCAAAGCGATTATTGGCTTCGATATAGACCATTCTTTTTTGAATTACAAGAAAGAAGCTAAGGAATACGGTTACGAAGTCGGGAAAATCTCATTAAAGGAAAAACATATAACATTCAATAAGTTATGAATATCTTAATTGTTTATACACATCCAATATGACCAAAATGAGGACAGTCATTTTGAAAAGATAATGAATTTGGGAATGAGCATGGACAAATTTTTATAACACATAGAAAATTAAAAGAATATGGAATACAGAACAGTTAAATTGGACGCATTCAGCGTCATCGGCACAAAGGAATTTATGTCTGTGGAAAACGGTGAAAATTTCACAAAAATCCCGCAAATGTGGGCAGGTTTGCCCGAAGAAACAATAAACAGGTTAGGCGAACTATCCAATCTGGAGCCGTCGGGCGTGTTGGGCGTATGCGCCGGTATGCACGATAACGGCTTTGATTACTGGATTGCCGCCGCGACAACCAAAGAATGTCCCGCCGGATTTGAAAAACTGGATATTCCCGCCGCGCAGTGGGTGGTATTTGATGTTGTCGGAACGATGCCGGACGCTATGCAAAATACAGTTAAACAGGTATTCAATGAGTGGCTGCCATCGTCGGGCTATCAACATGCCGATGCGCCGGAGATGGAGTGGTATTCTGCCGGAAATATGAGTTTGCCCGATTACCAGAGCGAACTGTGGATTCCGGTAATAAAACAGGAAATAAGAAACATGAAAAAAGCATTAGTGGTAATAGATATCCAAAACGATATAACAAAGAATTACAAGGATATAATTGGCAATATAAATAAAGCCATAGACTGGGCGGTCAATAATGATATTCACGTTGTTTATATAAGGAACGAACATTTATCAGACCACGCAAGGACTTTTAAACCCGATACACGGGGGGCTGAGTTGGTTCCGGATTTGAAAATAGTATCAAAAAATGTTTTCACAAAATACAAGGGAAACGCATTAAGCAGTGAGGCGTTTGCAGACTTTGTTAATAAAAACGGAATAGATGAATTCTACATAACAGGAGCAGATGCAGTTGCCTGTGTCAAATCAACCTGTTATAACTTAATTAAGGAAAATTATAAAGTTAATGTCTTGTCAGATTG
>JAISEJ010000162.1 GCA_031264155.1 Tannerella sp.
GAATATTCAGAGGCACATCCTCATAGCCTTTCGGCATTTCGGGTTAGGTAATCCCCATTTAGATATATAATAACTATTGGCTCGACAGATTGTCGGATACGATTTTCATCCTTTTCTGCTTATTGCAGTTGTGCCGTAACAAGTTCTTTTGCTCAATCCTCATACCCGGCGAAGTTTGAGTATCACGGTATGACGTTTTATGGCTGCCTTTTCGTCATAGCTTGGAGTCGAACCACTCGGACTATCGTTCAATCAATCCTGACTTCATCCTCGTATCTGTCGTTTCATCTTGCCATTCAGCCGCAACATGGCAGTTAGTTGGCTTATGGCTTTTCCGGCATGCTACACTCCCTGCCGTCCTTTCGTGGGCAGATAAGCCGGTTAATGACAGGTTATTATTTCAAAGAACACAAAACCTGATGCTTGCTAAAGCACATTTATTATATAGCCGCAGGAGGGATGTGCTTTGACACACACCTCCCTTATGGGCGCAGGGGTAGTCTCCCGTAACGTTTTCTGAAGCCCGCGCCAAATGGTTTGAATGTGCAAAAATCAGTCGGATTCGGGAAAAACCGGTAATGTGCCATCATCTGATTTTCAGTGCCGATTTGCAGATTGTAGGAGGGTTTCAATTGCCCATTTTTCACAGAGTCATCCTTCATTCACATAAAAGTCGCTTCCGGGTCAGTCCCGGAATACGAATTCCAATTACCCAAAATCTCCGATTTCTCCTCGTACTCCTTAAGTTCAGGCAAATACTTTGTTGCCATTGTTTTAAGTGATTTTGTATATTCTTTCTTTTCTTCTTTTAAAAGATCTTTTTTGCTGTTTTCGGAATTGATTCGGGAAATGCGTTTTTTGAGTTCTTTTGAGTTAACCGGTGTTGGAGGCCCGTCATCGGGCAGCCTGTCCTGTGCTATGTAGCCATCTGTCTGTCCGAGGATTACTCTGATTTTTGCCTCGAACTTTGTCCTGTTTTTTCAACTGATTTTCACCAAACAAAGCGGTAGTGATTCGCTCGCGATTCCATTTTCATACCGTTCATATAAATTGTGCTTAAAGTCAGGAAACCCATATCGACAGGCGTTAGCACAACTTGTGTGAAATCTGACTGATCATGTCCTTCAGGTGTGAAGAATGGAAGGTATTGACCGTTATAAGTCAGGTCCCTGCATACCCGAAAGCCACATACAGCGGATATTTTCACAGATATTTCGGCTATCTTTCGACAGGAATAAATGCTGTTCAGGCAAACATAAAGCAGCACCTTGAGCATTATTCGCGGGTAGTAAGAGGTCATTCCGCCGCTTATGCAGGTATCAATAACCTTACTGATATCAAGATTATCAACTGTTTGATTGACTAATCAAGCGGGCAAACCGGCAGGTATTTTCTCGTCCAGCCGCATTGGAAACAGGCAGTCAAGTCCCTGATTATAACATTTGAATATAGGCTTTTACATAATTATATGGTTGATTGCCAGATATAAATATACAAAAAATCCCGCAAACTACCAAACACTTTTGCAAGTATTTTTACTTTTTTTTGCTCGGATAAGGTGCAAAAAAGGGCTGCCTAGCTTTTGAGACAGCCTCACATTTTTTTCTATTTTCATTTCACCGCTTTAATTCGTGTGCAGTATAGTACATTTTTACCTTTTATGGCATATCTGCGGAACGATTGGAGGAGAAATCTTCCTTCTATCGAGTAATCGGATTCTTTACACCCCGCTCCCCTTTGTCAAAAGAATGCTTGCAGAAAATAATCTTTTTGGAAAACTTTCCAGTCATACGAAAAAAGACACCTCTTTATTTATCACATATTTAAAAAAAATATTGGAAAACTTTTGAACATATCCTGTTTTTATTGTTGAAAAATTTGGACAGTTTACAAACTCTTCATATACTTGCACCCTGAAATCTGAAATTAATAAAATGATAACAAATGAACGAAAAAATTTATTCTTTCGATGAAGCGTACAAAGCATCGTTGGTCTATTTCACGGGTAACGAACTTGCAGCCAAAGTATGGGTAAACAAATATGCCCTCAAGGACGGTTTCGGAAATATTTACGAAAAAACGCCGGCGGATATGCACCGCCGTCTCGCAAAGGAAATAGGCCGTATCGAGAACAAATATCCCAATCCCCTTTTCGAGCAGGAACTGTTCGATCTGTTTGACCAGTTCAAATACATCATACCGCAGGGAAGTCCCATGACCGGTATCGGAAACAATCACCAGATATCATCCCTGTCAAACTGTTTTGTTATCGGCCTCGACGGTCATGCGGATTCATATGGCGCCGTGATACGTATTGACGAAGAACAGGTGCAACTGATGAAACGCCGCGGTGGTGTGGGACACGACTTGTCGCATATACGCCCGAAAGATTCCATTGTGAAAAATTCGGCGCTCACATCAACCGGACTGGTGCCGTTCATGGAACGATATTCCAATTCCACCCGCGAGGTCGCACAGGAAGGACGGCGCGGAGCCTTAATGCTAAGCGTCTCCATTAAACATCCCGATTCCGAAGCCTTTATCGACGCAAAAATGACGGAAGGAAAGGTAACGGGAGCAAACGTTTCCGTCCGGATCGACGATGCGTTCATGGAAGCGGTTATCAACGAAACGCCTTACACGCAGCAATATCCCATAGATGCAGATGCCCCTCTGGTAAAAAAGGAAATAAACGCGACGGAACTTTGGAGAAAAATCATCCATAACGCATGGAAATCCGCCGAGCCAGGAGTCCTGTTCTGGGATACGATCATAAAAGAATCCGTTTCCGACTGTTATGCCGACCTCGGCTTTAAAACCGTTTCGACAAATCCCTGTGGGGAAATCCCGCTCTGCCCTTACGACAGTTGCCGCCTCCTAGCAATAAACCTCTATTCATACGTCGCAAACCCGTTTACCCGAGATGCGTACTTCGACTTTGAACTTTTCAGGAAACATGCGGCACTGGCACAACGGATCATGGACGACATCATCGACCTCGAAGCCGAAAAAATAGAAAAAATACTCGTTAAAGTCAGTTCCGACCCCGAATCGGAAGAAATCAAACATATCGAACGCCACCTCTGGGAAAAAATCCAGACCAAGACACTCCAGGGACGGCGCACCGGCGTCGGCATAACCGCCGAAGGCGATATGCTTGCAGCGTTAAACCTGCGCTACGGAACCGAAGATGCGACGACTTTCGCCGAAAAAGTACAGCAAACATTAGCGCTTGCGGCATACGGCTCGTCCGTTCAAATGGCAAAAGAACGCGGAGCTTTCGAGGCTTATGATTCGAAACGCGAGGAAAACAACCCGTTTATCAAAAGGCTGCGCGACGCCGACCCGGATTTATACAAAGACATGACAACCTGCGGACGCCGTAACATCGCTTGCCTGACAATCGCACCTACGGGGACAACAAGCCTCATGACGCAGACGACGTCGGGCATAGAGCCTGTATTCCTCCCCGTATACAAACGCCGCCGCAAAGTCAACCCGAACGACCCGAACGCGCGCGTGGATTATGTAGATGAAACCGGCGACGCTTTTGAAGAATACACCGTGTTTCATCATAAATTCGTAACATGGATGATTGCAAACGGATATTCGCCTGTAAAGAAATACTCGGAAGAAGAAACCGAGTATATGGTGCAGCAGTCGCCGTACTACAGGGCGACGTCGAACGATGTCGACTGGATGCAAAAAGTAACGATGCAGGGATGCATACAAAAGTGGGTCGATCATTCCATAAGCGTAACGATAAATCTGCCGAACAAAGCATCGGAAGAACTCGTAAACAAGCTGTACGTCCAGGCTTGGAAATGCGGATGTAAAGGCTGTACGGTCTATCGCGAAGGCTCCCGCTCAGGAGTGCTCATATCGGTAGACGATAAAAAGAAAAAGAAAAACATTGATTGCATGGAACCTCCCGTTATCATGGCAAAGCGTCCGCGAGAACTCGAAGCAGACGTCGTTAAATTCCAGAACAACAGAGATAAATGGATTGCTTTCGTCGGACTGTTAAACGGCCGTCCATACGAAATATTTACAGGTCTTGCCGACGATGACGAAGGCATCATGCTTCCGAAAAATGTATCGAAAGGTTCCATCATCAAAAGCTATAACGAAAATGGAAAAAAACATTATGATTTCCAGTTCAAAAACAAACGCGGATATAAGTTGACAATCGAAGGCCTCGACGGAAAATTCAACCCGGAATTTTGGAACTACGCAAAACTCATATCCGGCGTATTACGTTACGGCATGCCGATTGACCAGGTAATCAAACTCGTACAGGGCATGGAGCTTAACGACGAAAGCATCAACACGTGGAAAAACGGCGTTGAACGGGCGCTGAAAAAATACCTCCCCGACGGTTCCGAAGCAAAAGGACAAAAATGTCCGAGCTGCGGATTCGAAACACTGATTTACCAGGAAGGATGCCTGATATGCAAAAACTGCGGAGCCTCAAAATGCAGTTGACGCATGAGTATTGTAAAAGGATAAAACAGAATGAAGGTTACATTTAATATAAAGTATAAAACGAGTTGGGGACAGCGTATTTTTATAACCGGTTCGTGTGTGGAACTCGGCGAAAATGCCATTTACGAGGCAAAAGAAATGCACTACCGCAATGACAGTGAATGGCAATTGACAGTTTCGCTATCGGATTCAACAAAAACGATTGATTACAGGTACATTATAGAAGACGAAAACGGCCTGCGGACGCCCGAAGAAACCTTTCGCCGTGTTGCGTTCCGTTACGATTGTCAGGTGTACTGCCTGTACGACCGTCGGCTGTCCGAACCCGAAGACAGAACGTTTTATACATCCGCATTTACAAAAAATCTTTTCGTCCGGCACGACCCAAAAAACAAATCAAACCGCGTACGTGCGCACGTGGAAAAGAAAAATCATCTCGTTTTGCGTCTGTCAGCCCCGAAAATCAAACCCGAACAGGTAGTTGCCATCACCGGAAATCGGGAATGTCTCGGCAGTTGGAACATTGACAACGCACCGCACATGTCGGCAGAAAACTTTCCGCAATGGGAAATAAGGCTTAATATCGACGACATTTCTTTTCCTCTGGAATACAAATTCATCGTTCTGGAAAACAAAACCAACGGTTTATGTTATTGGGAAGAAGGCGAAAATCGAATAATTACCTCCGTTGAAGATGATGAAAAGGAAACAGTTATTGATAATCATTCGTTGCGGACGTCCGAATTTTCGTGGAAAGCCTGCGGAACCGTCATTCCGGTTTTCTCCCTTCGTTCGGAAGACAGTTTCGGCATCGGCGACATCGGCGATATAAAAAAACTTATCGACTGGACAAAAAAAACAGGTCAACACCTCATCCAGGTCCTACCGATGAACGATACAACCTGTTCGCATACATGGAAAGACTCATACCCCTACAGAGCCATATCAATCTATGCGCTTCATCCGCTATACGTAAGCATCCCCATGCTGGGACACCTGAAGGACAAAAGAAGGATGGCTTCTTTCGGTAAAGTACAAAAAAAATTAAATTCGGGAGAAACAGTTGATTATCTTTCGGTAGAAAAATATAAGACTGCATATTACCGTGAATATTTCCGGCAGGAAAAGGAAAACATACTCAGTAACGATGATTTTAAGGAGTTTATCGCCAACAATAAAGACTGGCTAGTTCCTTATGCGGCATTTTCCTTCCTGCGCGACAAAAACAATACGGCGGATTTCTCCAAATGGGGAGAATATGCACGATACGAACATGAAAAGATCGAAGATTTTTGCCGCCCGGGAAATGACGCATACGATGAATTTTCGTACCTGTTTTTTATTCAATATACACTGCATGCCCAATTTGAAGCCATATCCCGTTATGCCCGACAAAACCGGGTCGTGCTGAAAGGAGATATACCGATCGGGATAAACCGCAAAAGCGTCGAAGCGTGGACCGAACCCGATTATTTTAACATGCAAGGACAAACAGGCGCCCCACCGGACGACTTTTCCGACACCGGACAAAACTGGTCGTTCCCTACTTATAATTGGGACGTCATGGAAAAAGACGGATTCTCGTGGTGGAAAAAACGCTTCTTAAAACTAAACAATTATTTCGATAGTTTCCGGATAGATCATATACTCGGCTTTTTCAGAATATGGGAAATACCCCTGGGATATACGGAAGGTTTGTGTGGACATTTCAGACCGGCCATTCCTTTGTCAGAAGAGGAAATCGAAAAATACGGAATCCTATTCGATGAACGATGGACAAAACCGTACATTCACCTCCGTTTTCTGCCCGATATTTTCGGCTTAAATACCGGCAATGACATTTACCGGTATTTAAGTCATATTGATACGGAACATCTGACACTAAATGAATTTTGTTCGACGCAAAGAAAAATAACAAGTCTTTTCGGAAAAAGCAGTGACGGGGAATCACAAATCATCAGGGACGGATTGATGCGCGTTGCTAGTGAAACTCTTTTTCTCGAAGATCCTTATGAGACAAAACACTATCATCCGCGCATCTCGGCATACAAATCATACGCATACCGCGAATTATCGGACGAAAATCGTCATGCTTTCGACCGATTATATCATGATTTTTATTTCCTCCGTCATAACAGTTTCTGGAAAGAAACAGCTCTAAAACGTCTCACCCCGTTAATAAACGGCACAGACATGCTCGTTTGCGGCGAAGATCTCGGCATGATACCCACTTCCGTTCACGAGGTGATGAACAGACTGCAAATATTCACCCTCGAGATCGAACGCATGCCTAAAGTGTCGAACACCGAATTTGCGGATCTCAAAACGCTTCCGTATCACTCGGTCTGCACAACTTCGACACACGACATAACTCCCTTACGCGCATGGTGGAAAGAAGATAAGGAAAAAACGCAACGCTATTACAATAACGTATTGCAACGCAACGGGATAGCTCCCGACGAATGTTCGTCCAAAATAGCGGAACAGATTATAATAAATCACTTGCAGTGTCCGTCAATGCTGACCATTATCCCATTGCAGGACTGGTTTGCCATCGACGAAAAAATAAAACGTCAGGACGCAGACGTCGAACGAATCAATATCCCCGCCAACCCCGATAATTACTGGCGCTACCGTATGCACATCACAATTGAATCACTGTTACGTGCAAATAATTTCAACAGAAAAATCAGAAATCTTATAACCGGAAGCAAAAGAAATTAAATCCGAATACCAATGAATCCGGTTGCTTATACAAATTTGACATGTATGTCAATTATTTTGCTTTCTGAACATTCGCATTCACCGGATTTACGTTCGATGACGGGGCGGCGGACGAAGTGAATCCTTCTTTTCCGGACATCGTACACGATCCGTTAAGTTTCGCTCCCGGCTCTATTTCAAGAGTCTGAATATAAATATCACCTTTAATTACGGCGGATGACTTCAATACAAGACGTTCACGCGCACGTATGGAACCTTCCACATTACCGAAAATTTCAGCATTATCCGTCATAATATTGCCTTTAACGCTTCCTTTAGGGCCTATGACAATTTTACCTTTACAATTGATCTCGCCTTCCACATGTCCGTCAAGGCGAAAATCCGATTCCGCAACAACCATACCTGTCAACACTGTACCTGTAGCCAACACATTGTGTAATCCGCCAACAGGTTCTTCATTCGTTTTTCCCATGATATATACTTATTATTTGTATTTGTTTTGACGCAAAGATAGTGCAAACAAAATATAATACAAAATAAGTTCGCTTATTTTTTATCGTCAAAATACATCCCGTCTTCAAATTCCTCATTCATATCCTCTTCATTTTCTTCTTCCAGCGACAGATAGACGGGAGGTTCCGGCCCTTCTCCACGAAAATAAAAAGCAAACGTTATCCCCGCCAACAAACCCGAAAGATGCCCTTCCCACGATATGGAGGTACCTTTGTAAAGGGTAGGAAAAAAAGCCCAAACAAATCCGCCGTAAAGGAAAGCAACAAGAAGAGCAAATGCACGCTGACGAGGCACTTTCTTGATCACTCCACTCGTAAAATGAAAAGCCGCCAAAGCATAAACCAGTCCGCTTGCTCCCATGTGTATGGCATCCCGCCCCATAAGCCAGGTAAGAAGTCCGTTCATTATATACAAACATAATAAAATATGCCAGGCGCCATGTTTGTAAAACAAAAGTAGCCCAAAGATAAGCAACAGCATTGCAGGCGTATTCGATATGAGATGTCCCCAGTCGGCATGTAATAAAGGCATCGTGAAAATCCCCAGCAAACCTTCCAGAATAAGCGGTTGCAGGCCATATTGTTTCAAGCGCAAAGAAAATATGTTCCCGACAATATGCACTATCCACGGCAATGCTGTCAATAATATGGAATATATTACGGCAAGCCTAAACTCCTTCTTTTCTTCTGTCGAATCATCATACATAACGAAACAAATATACACATAATTTTCATGTACTATCCTGTTTTTACGGAAAATTCATCTATTTTTGCCGCATGAGAACAACTATCACAATAGAGTCTATGAAATTTCATGCTTTCCATGGCGTAGGAGAGGAAGAACGCATCATCGGAGGGACATTCCTCGCCGATATATCTTATGTAACAGATACCGACGCCGTTGGAACGGACTGTATAGAAGATACGATCAGCTATGCGGAAATATACGACCTTACAAAAACGGAGATGATGAAGCCGTCGAAACTAATAGAAAACGTTGCCGGACGCATTTTGAAGGTAATAAAAAACAAATTTCCGCAAATACTGGAGACAACCGTCAAAATAACAAAACTGAATCCACCGGTAAACGGTGAGGCCGGAAAAGCGACGGTTACAATCAAAGATAAAAAAAATGGTTCATCCGATTTTTGCAGTGAAGGATTCATGTATTGCCAAGACTCTTAATTCAAAATAGCAGTCATCTCTAAAGCCGTAAGCATTTCTTTTCATTACCTTTATTTTGTTGTTT
>JAISEJ010000182.1 GCA_031264155.1 Tannerella sp.
GAACACGGATGGGTTGTTTCGCAAAATGCCGGCTGGAAAAAAACGGATTTGCCGTTTCAGATAGACGCTTATGCTTCTTATTTTAATACGACCGGCTATGACAGCCGGATTTATTCAAATGAGAAAAATATGCTTTACAGTTTTTCAATGCCTTTTTTTTACGGCGAGGGCGTACGCCTGTCGGCCATATTGCGTTATAACTTTACTCCGAAGCTTTATCTTTCGATAAAGGCGGCCTGGACACATTATTATGACCGCGATACAATCGGAACCGACCTGGAAGAAATCGACGGGAGAGACAAAACGGATTTATATGCTCAGTTACGATGGACGTTCTGAAATTCTCTGTAAATTCGGTAAGAAACTTTATACGGCTGTGTGTAATTGAATTATTTTATGTACGTTTGCAGCCTCCGATAGCGGGGATAATTAATTTTGAAAATTATGTCGACTTTATTATTCGATGAAATCGTATATGGCCCGGTTAAAAGCCGCAGATTAGGCGTCTCACTGGGGATAAACATCTCGCCTGCGAACGGTAAGAGATGCACGTTCAACTGCATCTACTGCGAATGTGGGCTGAACGAGGAGCGCCGCACAAAAACGCCCGCGCCGTCGCGCGAGGAGGTGAAGCAGGCGTTAACCGAAAAACTTACGGCGATGAATGCGAGTCCCGACGTCATCACTTTTTCCGGGAACGGCGAACCGACCATGCATCCCCATTTTGCAGCTATAATAGACGATACGCTCGACGTACGGGACAGGCTTTGCCCGGAGGCAAAAGTTGCCGTCCTTTCCAATTCGACCATGCTTCACAAAGAGGAAGTAATGCAGGCTTTGTGCAAAGTGGATGAAAACCTGATGAAGCTCGATGCGGTGAGCAACGATTTAATCAGACAGATAGATCAACCCGAAATACACGATTTCACCGCAAAAAAACTGATTGAACAGTTATGCCGTTTCCGCGGAAAACTAACTGTTCAGACGATTTTTCTGGAAGGCGAACATAACGGCGTTCACATAGACAACACCCGCGACGAAGATGTTGCGCAATGGATAGAAGCCCTGAAAATAATCCGCCCGAAGAAAGTAATGATTTACACCATTAACCGGGAAACGCCGGTGAAAACGCTGCGGAAAACGCCGGTGAAAACGTTAGAGCAGATCGCCGAAAAAGTCAGGCAGGCCTGCTTTGATGTCTCCGTTTCGGCTTAGCTTGTTTCCTCAGGATGTTTTTATGGTGCGCACGACTTTCAGCACCTTGTTATTACTGCCATATATGCGGAAGAAATATAATCCCGGCGACAGGGAGGATGTATCAATCTCTTCACTCGGATTATTCACAACAAGGCAAACTTTTCCCGAAACGGAAAACGCTTCTATGCGCGTAACAGAGCTATATCCTTTCAGGGTAATCACGTTCGAAAATCTCGTAGGATAAATATCTATGACATCATTAATGTTTTCCACGCTTACAATGATCGTTTCCTCATTACTTCTTTCGCTTTCGATATTGCCATAAAATGCCGAAACTTGAAATTTATATTCGGTATTCAAAGGCGTTTTTTCTACATGAACGGTTACCGCAGCATCAATATTATCACGGTGTACCGAACCATTGCGATAAATCCTATACCTTGTTACTTCAGGAAATGCAGCCGGCATAGAACTGCGTAAAGACACAGTATTTTCATTAAAAGGTAGTACGGAAACACGAGGTTTCACAATTCCGAATCTTGTCGCTATCCCAGAGTTACTCCCCGGAGTTTCGGAACTATGCTCCGAAACTCCGACGCCATGTTTCAAAATCTTCCCGTTATTATTACCTCCGGCTTCCTTTCCGCTTTCAGTCGACACAATAGCGGAAACAATAAAATTATAATCATATTTACCGGGAGTATTTATATTAAATTTCTCCCAATATGTCCCGTCAAATGAACAGAGATTACCTTTTCCGTCAACAGCCGGTCCGTTATCACATGCGGCAGGGTGATCATCTCCCACTTTCGAAATATAAATAGAAACAATAAGCGAACCGGAAGCATCAATCACAAACGGATTATCCAGTATGATTGTATTAACGCTCTCATATCTAAGAGATGATGACTCAATATTCTGCCGGTAAGAAGAACTTCCCTGAGAGATAAAAATTTCATACGTGTTTTTTTCCACTGGAATAAACTGAACCGCTTTTATGGATTTCCCACCTAATGGAGATATTTCTTCGCGGGACCATTTCTGACCGTAATAAAACGACTGGTTTCCTCCAAAACCGATCCAATGTACACGTTCCACTTCCATTGTTCCCCAATAAATAGTCTGTTCATAAACGGGTGCATGCCAACTTAGCTTTATCTCATCGGTCATACCTATACGCTCCACTTTTAATCCGGTAGGCGCTTTGAATTTTACAAATGATATGGTCGTAGAAGCAAAAGGCGATTCTTCCCCATCGCTATAAACTGCAGAAACAGAATAGACCAAAGAACCGACAACCGGTTCCCGGTCGATAAATGAAACGGAAGACACATCCCCTATCTTTTGATTATTACGATACACATTATAGAACACCGGATGCTCATCGCCCGGGGGGGCATCCCAGGCCAGCGATACGCTTTGTCCCTGATTAACCGCCCTGACATTGAGCGGCGCAGGCTTAAACATTTTACGGAAACGTCCGGCTAACGTCTGCACACCAGAGCCGGTGGGGTCGAGCCATATATCCATGTGCGCAGAATCGGCCTGAAATTTACCCCAGTGATAACTCATTTTTCCATAAATGTTAAGACCTCTCGGATAATCACATGACGAATTACCACCCGTCAATGTCCCGACAACAAGTTTATTTTCATTATATAGCGGCGAACCCGACGAGCCGCCTTCCGTTATACCGAAACCATTTGCCGTTGCCTGAAAAATCACGTTCCAATGGGCGTTTTTATATCCTGTAAACTCGGAAGATACAAAAGAATAATCCTTTGTGGGCGTCCCATACGTTGATATTTTCATATAATCACCGCTGGGATGATGTATACATGCCCCGGAAGATGCAGGTGTATCTCCCCTGTCCCATCCATTGTAGAAAACGTCATAATTTTCTGGTATTATATCATTCAACAGTAACAACATTCCGTCGGAACCGTCTTTCATTCCTGTATTAACAAGCAACGAGCATCCTATCATCGTTTTACGTACGGCAGTAAGGGAACTGTTGCTACATTCTTCGCGTTCCATGTTAAAATAAAACACCCATTGCTGCATATCGGAATTGTCGGCTATATGTTCTATAGTTTTATTTTCTTTATCAGTTTCAGTATAAGTAGCACAGTGGCGCGCCGTCAGGATAAGCGGACTGAAGTCTTCCGCCGTATTGTTCATCAGCGAACCTGTACATATATAGTTCGCTCTTCCGATTCTCTGAATGGTATGGCATACGCCTTTTTTCTCATTCTGCCACGCATCCCCCTCTTCACAATTAATATTAACCATACAGGAACCCGAAACGGCGCGTGTGGTTATACCGCAAAATGTTTTCAGAGCCGACGTGTTATATCCGTATCCTATCTCATCAATATGTATGCGCGGTTTCTCGTCGCTTATTTCCGATTCCACATACTCCAGGACGAGTTCGTCGCCACCGATAAACTCAGTGGCAAAAAGGCCTCCCGAAAGATGCGTATTTTTTGTATATGCACCTAAAAGCTGGGATTTGTCCACGCTATAAATAAACAGTTTCCCGCCTTCGGGAATATAAAAATCCTTATAATACAGCATGACGGCCACCGCATCAGCCGCTCTGAGATACAGGCGCCAGATACGTTCGCCTCCCGGCAGCGTCGTGCGGGAGCCGGAATTATCCATCGTATAATCGACTTGAATAAGTTTGGATACAGGCATGGGTGATCCCTCGCGGGCACGCCAGTTGTCAACTTCACGCAGGTCTTCAATATAAAAGCCGACCGGCACTTCAGTCTTTTTTACTGCACTGCGCAACGCCGGAATTTGATCATAACCGAAACTGGGAGGTATTCCGCCTTCACTGATTTGGGCAAAAACGCCCGGGACATGTAATAATGTACTAACTACACAAATAATCAGCGCTTTTCGTGCGCCTGAATGTTTATACCCGTAAAACTGCATAGATAATTTCTTGTTTAATAGTTTGCAAATATACAAAAAAAACTTACTTTTGCACAATCATTATGTTAATATTCTGATT
>JAISEJ010000214.1 GCA_031264155.1 Tannerella sp.
CCGGCCGGATTATAGTCGCCAAAGAGAATATCGGCTACGGCTGTTCCGGCTTCCTGCCCGCCATACCAGGCATTTAAGATAGCATCTACATTCGCTTCTTCCCAGTTTAACGCCAAAGCGCTGCCGGTACAGACAATGTAAATAACCGGTTTGCCTGTTTCTTTCAATGCTTTTATCATCTCCTTTTGTACGGTGGGCAACTCAATATTCGTGCGGTCTCCCTTTTTAAACCCTTCGGCGTCTACCGGCATTTCTTCCCCTTCCAGGCGGGGAGATATACCTCCCACGAAGATAATCACATCGGCGTCTCTGGCTTTGGAGGCCGTTGCTTTATAATCCACCGGGGTGCGTATGCCGATAGTGAAATTCAGGTCGGCTCTGCCCATACGTTGCATATATTCGATTGTTACTGGATATTTCTTTCCCTGTTCGGCTTTTAAGATGTATTTCCGTCCGCTGGTATATTCGTTTTCCCACATTTCGGCAACCTTTTCATTGTCTATGAATAAGCGGAATCCGTCATTTCCGGAAATATCAAATTCTACATCGCCGGTAGTTGGCGATTCAAATTCACCGGTAAAGCGGGCGGAAAAGTTTGTCAGGTTTACGTTCGGGGCAAATTGTGTATTACCGCCGGTGGTATAATGCAGATCTGAAGCAATGCCTTTATATACCGGTTCGCCTTCGAAATCGGTATTATTGAAAAATTCGGATGCGAAACCTTGTCCGGCAGGAGAAGTGATATAATTGATACAATCGGTCATAACATAATCGTTGATGTGGTTGCATCCCAATTCATAGATTACCTCGGCATTGCCTGCTTTGCTACGGATACCTTCCAGTATCGTTACCGTTTTGCTCGGAAAACCATTGTAGTTAGCCCATAGCATAATGGAGTCATTCGCATTCGGGCCTATCACGGCTATTTTTTTAATCTCTTTGCTCAACGGCAGCGTCTTATTTTTATTCTTCAGCAACACCATACTCTTGCGGGCCATCTCCAATGCCTGGGCAACGTGTCCGGGACTTTCCACCACATCGTACGGAATAGCGGCGTAAGGAACCTTGTCGTCCGGGTCGAACATACCCAATTCAAAACGCCCTCTGAATAAGCGGCTCAGCGATACATCCAGTTCCTCTTCCGTAATCAATCCGTCCTGTGCCGCTTTTAACAAGGCATGATAACTGCCGCCACATTCTAAATCCGTACCGCTTCTCACGGCGTCGGCCGAGGCTGTTTCGGCATCCGGATGCGTTTCATGGCGCGGCGTCTTAGCATCTTTCCTCCAGAAGTCGTCGATGGCCCCACAGTCGGATAAGATAATATTGTCGTATCCCCAGGTATTACGGAGAATATCTATCAGAAGTTTATCGCTGCTGCAACACGGTTTGCCGTCGTAACGATTGTAAGCGCACATCACTTCTTGTACATTTCCTACCGTTACTAATTCTTCAAAAGCAGGCAGATAGGTGGTCCAAAGGTCGCGTGGAGATACGGTAACGTCAAACTCATGCCGGTTCCATTCCGGCCCGCTATGTACGGCGTAATGCTTGGCGCAGGCATGTGTTTTTAAATACCTGGGATCGTTGCCCTGCAAGCCTTTTACTACGGCAACGCCCATACGCCCCGTCAGATAAGGATCTTCGCCATACGTTTCCATCCCACGCCCCCAACGCGGGTCGCGCAGGATGTTAATATTAGGCGTCCAGAACGTCAGGCCTTTGTAGCGGTCGTATTCGTTATCCTTCTGGTATTGATGATACTTGGCGCGCGCTTCGTCGCTGATCATATCAAATGTTTCATAAAGCGCCTGGTCGTCGAACGTGGCAGCCATAGCAATCGACTGTGGAAAAACCGTTGCACGTCCGGCACGGGCCACCCCATGCAAAGCCTCGTTCCACCAGTCATATTCAGGTATTCCCAGCCGTTCAATGGCCGGCGTCTGGTTCATCATCTGGCCTACCTTTTCTTCAAGCGTAAGCCGCCCTAACAAATCACTGATCCGTTCTTCCATCGGAAGATCAGGATTATAAAATGGAAAATCGGACTGTTTTTCGCTGCATGCAAAGAAGCAGCCAAGCAAACAAATGGTTAATAGTGTAAGATGTTTCATATATTAATGAGTTAAAATTAAGTTATTGTAAAAATAACGCTGATATAAAATCGTTTCAATAGCTTATCAGGCTTTCAATCAATGTATTTAGCGCATGCAAAACTAATAGAATTAACAACTTCATTCAAATATAATTGCTTAAATAACGTTACGGAGGCGAAATATTATTCCACCCTCCCGGATGAAAGTACGGTATGTTTTTGTTGTCCGACGGCCGTCGGTTATTTGCCCGACAGCCGTCGGTTAATTGTCCGACAGCCGTCGGACAACGATTTCATGCCGTACAAATAAAAGAAAGGGCACGTTGACAGCAAGAAAACGATTATACGTTAAAAATGTTTTTTGCTAATAATTTCCTGTTAAAGATTATTTTATATATTTGTGTGCCTATGAGTTGCAGCATAACCTTACGAAAAACAACATTTAAAAATAAACGATAATGAAAATCAATTATGTACCACAGCCTTTAGACACAAGCAAGGTGTCTTTGCCGTCCGAACTGATGGAAATGACCGAGTTATTTGCTAAAAACACACACGAAGTCTGGGCGCAACAACGCATAGCCGAAGGGTGGCGATACGGTGCGGAACGCAATGACAGGGAAAAGCTGCACCCTGGCCTTGTCCCTTACGAAGACTTGTCTGAAAACGAAAAGGAATACGACCGCCGCACGGCAACGGAGGCAATTCGCTTTATCGTTACATGCGGCTACGGAATCAATCGCGCCGAACCGCCGGAGCCGGATTTCCATGTAATTGAAAATGAAAACTATATTCTTTGGACGTCAAACAAAGAACTGCCCCCGGAAGAGTATTTCGATCAGGTTTCCGGCAACTGCTTTCTGATGCTCGATGCAAATGTGTTGCGCAGAAGCGGCGCCATGATAAGTACCCGCGTTTCGTGGGAACGCAGCGCTACCGAACTTGTCTGGCAACTGCAAAACAACCCCGCCCTTTCGTATCTCAACAAAGCGTCGCATATTCTGATAACTTTTGCACAGGACGGCGCGGTATATATCCAACGCGAAAAAGCCGTTTTAGTGCTGGCACACGGCGGTGCGGAAGGCGATGCAAGCGATTTTACGGCAATGACGGAAGCCCTTACGCTACAATTTGTTGATGTAATGACAGGAAAAAACAAGCTGCGAATTTTGCCCATACTGGGAAATACGGATGAAAATGCCGTTGAAACCGCTTTTAAAATACCTTCCGTACAAAATGATATAGACCCGGATTTCTGGTGTATAACCAACAACATAAATAACAAGCGGATTTTCGATCTGGCCTTTGAATATGTACAAAAAGGAAGCAAAGTGATCGGCGGCTTGCCGCAATTATCCTTTGGCAACCTGACGACGATCGACCGTCAGGAAATAGAGGCCTATCAAAATATCCGCAACCTGATACTCGGTTATATTCATTCGGACAATGTACGTCCGCTCTCTATCGCCGTGTTTGGTGCGCCGGGCAGCGGAAAATCGTTTGGCGTCACCGAAATAGCCAAAAATATTTTGCCCGGAAAAGTAGAGAAGGTAGAATTTAATGTATCGCAATTTACGGACAATGCCGAACTCGGGGCCGCTTTTCAGAAAGTGCGCGACATCACGTTAAGCGGTAAATTGCCGTTGGTGTTTTTCGATGAATTCGATTCCGATAAACTCCGTTGGTTGAAATCATTTCTGATGCCGATGCAAGACGGGAAATTCAAAGACGAAAGCGGCGAGCATCCGTTAGGAAAATGTATTCTTGTCTTTGCGGGCGGCACTTCAGCGAATTTTGAACAGTTTACCCGCCCGATGACTTCCGAAAATGCAGAAGAACAAAAAACATTCCGCGACCTGAAAGTTCCCGACTTTATCAGCCGTTTGCGTGGCACCATCAATGTATTAGGCCCCAATCAGCAAAGCGAAAACGATAAAAACTACATGTTGCGCCGCGCTTTGCTTTTACGCAGTTTATGCGAGCGCAAAATGAAACTCAAAAAAGACAAAGAAACACAGATCAACGAAAATATTCTGTGGGCGATGTTGCTCATACCAACATACAAATACGGCGCACGTTCGATGGAATCCATTTTTGATATGAGTTGTATCAACGGACAGCAATGGGAAGCAGCGGACCTGCCCTTTCATTCGCAACTGTCGTTACATGTCGATGCCGATGCCTTTATCCGGTTGGTATTGCGCAATGTGATTCTGAACAGTTACAAGGAAAAGCTGGCAATAGCCATACACGAAGACTTCTGCCTGAAGAATCCGGATTCCGACAACAATATTCCCTGGACAGCACTCCCCGAAGACGTTAAAGACAGCAACCGCGACCAGGCACACTGCTTCGGCGAATATCTGACTGTCGCCGGCTACGACTTCGATTCCGGCGACACCCCTTTCCCGTCAATAAAGAAATTCACCGGAGACGAACTCCTGAAAATCGCCCGGCTGTCACACGAAATCTGGATAAAAAGCAAAACAGATGCCGGTTGGATACACGGCAATGTAAAAAATGCCGTCAACAAAACCCACCCCCTCCTGACAGAATGGGAACAGCTCCCGGAAGAAGAAAAACTAAAAGACCTGGACATTGCAGAGAATATCATCCCGCTGATGGAAAGTGTAGGGTTGCGGATTTACAGAGTGATATAAAAATATATAATTAGCTGTTCTTTACCGTAAAATTCCCCCATTTATGGGGTGGACAGGTATGTACCGCAAGTGTAATTTTGTCATTTACAAAAAAGAAAACGGCTTGTGTACCACGAATGGAAAGACATAAAAATATTTATCAGCAGCACATTTAATGATATGCATGCCGAACGGGATTATCTTGTAAAGAGTGTGTTTCCCGAACTGGCCGAGTGGTGCGAACGGCGTAAACTCCGGCTGATTGATATTGACTTGCGCTGGGGCATTACAAAGGAAGACTCGGAAGCGAATGATACGATTCGCAAATGTTTAAACGGAATTGATGAAAGCCGTCCGTTTTTCCTGTGTTTCCTGGGCCAACGGAGAGGTTGGGTGCCGAACGATCCGTCGCGTTTGTTGTACGAGAACAAGGTGCGGCAGGCGAAGGGCGCCCCGGTCATCAAGACTGAAATCAATGAAGAAACAACGAGTGAATATAAGCGCGTCGGAGACCTTTCCGGAAAATTGTCCGTTACCGAAATGGAAATTGAACATGCGCTGTTGGACCCGATGATTCGCCTGGTTAATGATAAGGAAACGGCTTACGAAAAAGACCGGCATGCCTTGTTCTTTTTCAGGGAAAACCCTTTTGATGAAAAACTGAGTACACTGCACCGCCATCTGTTTCTGAACGATGCCGTCACGGCATACGGTAGTAATCCGGCGGAGGTAACGGAAGAACTTGAAAAATTCAAAACCAAAGTCCGCACCCTGTTTCAATCGCAGGTGATTGATTACGCCTGTGAATTTAAACAGGAGAGACTAAATACGCCCGAATTGCGGATTCCCGGACTTGAAGGCGAAGAAAAGAAACAAAACGAGGAATTGTGCAAAGGCAGACTGACTGACTTTCTCATTCATAAGTCCTGCTTAAACGAAAATATCCGGAAGCAACTGGAACAAGAATATCCCGGGCAGCTATCAAACGAAAATATAGAACTTAAATACATTGTAATCGCCGGTTTGATGGCGGAGATTTCAGTGAAATTTAAAGACCGTAAAGCGCCCGTTATCGAACAGGGAGACCGGTATGAACAGGATTTGGAACAGCAGGAATTGTTTATCCGGAACGCTTCGGACGGTTTTGTTTCTGTCCCGGAAATTTGCAACGAACTGAACGGTTACATTTTTGAAAACGATCAAAGAGTTGAAGATTACCGCAAACCGCTCTTGCTGGCTGCAGAAGCGGGACTCGGAAAATCCACCATTCTGGCGCATTGTGCAGAGACCTGGCGGGAAGATACGGACTTATCCGGCAGCCGGTTTTTTTTCCGTTTCTGCGGCGTTTCGGATATGTCTTCGGATGTGTATGGTTTATGGAACAGCATTGCCCGTCAGGCCGGTATTGAAGCGCCTGTTTCTTTAGACGAATTGCGTCAGCAGTTTTTACCGCTGATAAAGGAACTGTCACAGAACAGACGAACCATTATCGTCATTGACGCCGTCAACCAGATGCAAGGCGGAACGGATATGCTGGACTGGTTGCCGGACAGGCTGCCCGAAGGCGTAAAACTGATCGTCAGTATAAAACAGGATGATGGCAGTAAAGCGCAAATAGAACAGTGGAAAAAGAAGCTTTATACAGTTTCTCTGGAAACGATCCGGAATGACGGGAAAGGGTTGGAACGGAAAAGAATGTTAATAACCGGATACCTGAAAAGAAACTTAAAAGCGCTGGATGATTCGCATATATTGACAATCTGCGGAAACAAGGCTTCCGGTAACCCGCTTTTCCTAAAAGTCCTTCTTTCCGAACTGCGTGTTTTCGGTGCGTTTAAGCAACTGGATGATGAGATATCCAAATATGGACACACGCCGCAGGAAGCGTTCAGGCAGGTATTGGAACGCCTGGAGAATGATACGGCATACGATATCGCCACGCCGAAAGAATATGTTCCGTTATTGTTCGGGTTACTGGCGCACGCAAGAAAAGGGCTGAGCGAAAAAGAACTGATCCGCTGCTTTGAAAAAGTATTCCCGCCGGGATCAACCGAATTTACCGGAGCCATTCGCTACTTCATCCGTCAGGTCAGGCCGTTTTTTACCCGGCACAATGGGCGTTTTGATTTTCTTTATGATGCGTTCAAGGAAGCTGCAAAAGAAAAATATGGTTCCATTACGGTCAGTAACATGCTAATCAATAGTGCCGGATGGCATGACCGCCTGGCCCGGTCGCTGTATCATTCCCGTCCGGGCGAATGTGCTTATCATGCACGGGAAGCGAATAACCGGGAATATCTGGCTTCCATTTACACGGATCTGGATTTTTTGAACCGTTATTACCGGAGCGAAGGAGCATATTCCCTGAAAATTGAATCTCATTCGGTTCCGCAGGAAATTATTCCCAGCGAGATCATGCGGTTCATTGACGATACGGCGGTTATACTGGAAAAGCACGCCGAAATTACGCCGGCAACTTTCTACAAGGAACTTTCATCCGGGTTCAAGGCGAGCGCTGAAAAACTCTGTGTCTCACCTTGGATCCGTATGGACAAAGCGGATACAGGTATAACAGAAGAACGGACTGAATCGGTCAGGCCGGTCAGCATGCAAATTGAAAACATAAACGGTGGCTGCATCGCCGGGAACAGAAAAGAAGCCTTTTTACTCACTACGCAAAATACAGTGAAAATCATCAGCCTGGATTCCATGCAAACCATTTCAACGTTTACACTGGCAACGGATGCTCCTGTTGAAAAACTGTTCAGCGATCCCGACGGATACATACTCGTTGCCGTTATGCGGGAAAGTTTTTCCGCTTTCGAAATGCAACGCGACAAATCCGGAGGCGTTCTGTCCTGCACTTTGCGTACGACAAAAGAATGCAGACGTATACGCTTTGGCGGCACACTTGCTTTTGCCGGCGGGAACAGCCTGGTTTATCAAACGCCCGGATATACGGTCAAATCCATGCAACTGTGCGGTTCATTGGAAGAACAGTCCATCGGAGATAACGACGAGAATACACTTGCCGGTTATTTTCAAAAGCAACAAAGGTATTTGCTGTACAAAACTGCGGAAGGATACCGGCTGACCTGCCCGGATTCCGCTAACACGCTGTCTACGGATTCATCGGTTAATGATGTTATCTGTTTGAACGGTAAACTGTATGTGCTTCCAAACGACCGCTATATGCTGGTCTGTGACCCGTTGGAACTGGAGGTTGAAGCAAGGGTGGAACTTGGGTTTGTCCCGTGGAGTGCGGTTCTTTTCAATGACAGTTTGCTTCTGTCCGACGAACATGGCGCCATTTACACGTGGCATCCTCAAAAGGGACTGAAAAGTCATGGCATGCTTGCCGTTGAATGGGACAAAAATCCAAGGCTGTTCCCTATAGGGATGAACAAAACATTCTATTTTTCAACTAACCGTTATGCCTTATTGGCCAGTATTTCATCTTCCGATTATCAAATCATGCAGGCTACGGTAAAAGATGGAAAAGCCGGCATGCTGCTGGTACACGATGACAATTCCCTGACTTTTCAACAGAATGGCAGAACGGTAAAATTGACAAATCTGTTCCGGGACAATCTATTCGGCATGACCTCTCTGTTAAATTTTAAGTGCGCCTGGAATCCGCAGGGAGATGTGCTCTCTATGGGAAACGGACGAACCGCCGTACTTAATTTTGCCGATGGGACACAACGGGATATTGCCGGACCCGATTCACTGTCTACCATCATATCCATCCTTTGGGTGAATGGAATAGATGCTTTTGTGATCCTTTACAGCGCCGGCGATATTCATATCGTCAAGTCAAACGGACGAATCATCAAAACCGGCGCATTTAAAAGTTCAACAAGAAACTACTTAGTGTGCGATTGCGGGAACTATTTTTGCGTTCTTACCAGACGCAGGCATGTACAAGCTATTACACTTTTCGAAGAGGAAGCCATCACCGTGCTGGACAAAGACGGGCGCTCCGTATATGAAGACCATTTCCAGGGAACCGAAAGGCAAGCATGCAAAGATATGGTATACGATGATTCTCAAAAGAAGCTCTACTTAATCTCCGATACGACAGCAAGCGTTATAAATATGTCGGGTAAGTTCACTGCAACGAAAATGACCTTCGAAGTTCCGTTTCAGAAAAAGCCGGTAGGGTTAGCCGCCAGAGACGGAATCCTTTATTATGCAAATACAGAAGGTGAAATCTGTACCGTCAATTTAAATTCGGGAAAACAATTTGTTCATTTACCGCTGCACCGGAATGTGTCTTATCTGCAATCATCAGATGCCGGCAATCCGATTGCTTTAGTTGAAAATAACGAGAGAATCTATACTATCCGAGTAAATAATAATTAATAAGAAAAAGCTATGATTGACAAAAGTTTTTTGCGTCTTTTCCGGGAAAGCATCGCTTTTAAAGATGCCGGCCTGCTGAAATCGGCCCTTTTGAAACGTGAGGCGGCTACCGAACGAATGAAGCATGATAAAGGGCATTACGCCTTGGGTAAAGCGAACGAAGCGATCCTGCTCGGCTATCATATCGGAGACGGTATAGCGGCATTTGCTGCTGCAAAAGAAGCTCTAAAGAATACAAATGCGTTCTGTGACACTTCAAAAGAATGGGAAAAAGAGACCGGTCTTACCGTGTTCAATGATATTTTCAATATCATCCGGCAATGGTCGGCGAGCTATGACGAATGTGTGGAACTGAACAAATTACGTGTTAAGTGGATTGCTACTAATGAAGCAAGGCACGACCTGGCCGCCATTGAATATTGCCGCAAACAGGAGCCGCACTGGTGGATAACGCAGCTTTCCATAGCTTATGATTATTACAGCAGAGAGCGTCCGGAAATGGATCAGGGGCTATATGCCCAGGGAATGTCGGTATTGCAATGCCTGTTGAGCCGTTCATCTTCCGAAGACCCCGGCTATGAACTGGATTATGACACTTATGTTCACTTGCTTGATGATTATGTTGTTATCTCAAGAATGCAGTTTCAGCGTGTCTTGAATAAATATCAGGCCAAAGCCGGGTTGTACAATACGCCGGACGATCCGGAAGAAGTATTGATAATTTTAGAAAACGCATTGAAAATCTGGACGGATTTCGCACCGGTTCTCGAACGCAAAGACAAAGCGCTCTTCACGAATTATTTTGTCGATTACTGGCTTTCGCTTGCCATGATACATGAAGAAAACCGAATGAATCCCATTGCCGAATATCTGCCTGATGCAATGATAAATTGTCCGCTTTGCGGCAAACGAATCGCAAATGGTTCTCCTGTGTGCAGGTATTGCGGCAAAACGACCGGAATAAAAAGACCTTATAAAATATAAAGCAAAATGATACCACCGGAATTTATACACAAATTTGCCGAAAGTATTCGGCTAAAGGATTTTGGATTATTGAAAAGTTCATTGGAAAAGCGTGAAGAAGCAACAAAGTCGGCGAAAAACAACCCCGGCTATTACTCCATAGGAAAAACCAATGAAGCGATCCTGCTCGGTCATCATATAGGTGACGGGCTACGCGCTTATGAAGCAACCAAAGAAGCACTAAAGAATGTCAAAGCATTTGCAAAAGCGGATGCGGAATGGAAATCCGAATTTAGATTCTCTCCGTTACTCGACTGTTTCGGGTCTATCGGGCTGTGGACGGAAAGCTACGAAGATGCTATTCAACAAGCGGAACAGGTGGAAAAATGGGTTCCAATGCCGAACAATGCCATAAGAGTGAACCAACTGAAAGAAAGACAAAGAAGCGGCGTAAAATGGTGGGAAACACAATTTGCCATGTCTCAAAATTTCTATAGCCGCTCAACGCAGGAATCGGACGCCGGAAAATACGCGGCCGGAATGTCTATCCTACACTGCATTATAGACCGTGCGATCAAAGAACAACCCGGCTACGAAATGGACGAAAATGACTTGTTTAGCCTGCTGGACGACTTCCTGTGGCTATCCTTTCAAACATATGTCGGGATTTCTCAAAAGTTTGTTGCAGCCCTTCCCAATAATCCGGAACTGAAATACGTAGACGGCCCTTCCGAACAATTTATCGTATTCCAAAATCCGTTCGGATACTGGCTTCAATTGATGCCTGATTGCCCACAGAAATGGAAATTGACTTTCCAAAAGCATTATGAAGTATTCATGAGGTCGCCATTTCCCATTTATCCCGAACTGACGAAAAAGATAGGAGCTTATTTTACGGAATCCCGTATTGAAACGAAAACCGACACATACTCCTTTTCACAGCAACCACATTCGGATAGTCAAGATACCACTCCTAAAATGCCGGGATGTTATGCTATCGCCGTCACGGTGATTCACTGGGTCGTTGTTGCACTGCTTTGGTTTTGGGCAATCAAAAGCGAGATGAAATGGTATGCTGTTGTGATTGCCGGTTTGGTTTCCTTTTATGCACTGATGGGAGTAGTTGCCTTTTTGAAAAACAGGAAAAATTAACCATTGGGAAGACTTTTTTATATCATCGGGAAGACTTTTTTTTACCATGATAAAGACCGAAAAAAACACTATGATGTCTTTATAAAAACATTATAGTGTTTTTTTAAAGACACTATAATGCTTTTTTGAAGACATCATAGTGTTTTTTTTAACGGTTCTTTGTCCTTTCTCTTACTCGTAAATCACGATTTCATCGTTCCCTACCCCCTCATCAGTCATTGATACGAAAGTACGTTTCACCTTTCACCATATGCCCGAAACCCTTTCCCGATGCGGGATTGAGGGTGAAACGTGCTCCGTTCACCTTCCTTTCACCGCCGGCCTCCTCCCATCCCCATCCCCAAACCGGTGAAACGAAACCGCACCGGTGAAAGGAGCCCGTTACACCCTCGATCCCGCATAGGAAAAGGGTTTCAGGCATCTGGTGAAAGGTGAAAGCAGTATACGTAAACCCCCTGAATGAGGCGATAAAAACGCAGGGTTTTGCAGATGAACCGAGTTAAGGTTACTTTATAATTTGAAAATGTATGATAATTGTTATATTTGCGGTATAACAATTAAACAAACACTAAATTCATGCGTACTATTCTGCTAACCCTTTTATTACAAACATGCTGTATGGCCGCTTTTGCACAGGTCATTCAAATTCGGGGGACGGTTGCGGATGCTGAAAAAGGATCGGCTATTTCTAATATCAATATCTTTTTAAAGGATACCCGGATTGGAACAGTTTCCGACCAATCGGGTTCTTTTGCTATCAACCTGCCTTCGACGTATGG
>JAISEJ010000223.1 GCA_031264155.1 Tannerella sp.
TTACGACCGCAGTTTGCGCTATTTTTGAATTAGAATCAAATAAAGAGTGAATAAATTTCCGGCCCGCCTCCGTCCATACCGTGGCAGTATTTGTCTCATAATTGCCTGTTTTCTGATTCGGGTAGGCAAAGGTACGGGGCTTGGTATAGCCTTTGTTTTGATATTTGGCATATAGTATCCACTGGCCGGACTGACGGAACATGATAGCCTTCTCGTGTAGCTTCTTTTCAAGTGCAATGGCCGACATGCCCAGTTCTTTGGCTACCTGCGTCATGGTGCAGGTAGATGTGGATTGCAGGACTTTGTCGGTGTATTCGGCTTTCGGGGCAAGCTGTTTAACCTCGTTTGTCAGGAGTTCGTTTTCGCCTTCGAGGATCTGAACATTCTGCCGGGCAATCTGTTTCTGCTCGTATTCCTGCGCCCATGCCCGCGCCGCTTCCGCCGGATTATTGAAGTTCGGCAAAGATACTGGAACGCCCGAAGTTAAAAGTTTTTCCATTTTATTGAAGGCTTCAATGAAATCAAGTTTGAATTTCAGTGCGTCTCTCCCGGTAAAGCCCATTACCAGCAATGAAAATCCGTCACGGTTCATGATGAACGCGGGTTGCATCCTGCCATAAGAATCGGGCAGCGAGGTTTCATAAAACATGTTTTTGATGCCGGGAAGATCGGCGGAATTTTCCGCCAATGTTCTAATAGCCTCTAAAACATCTTTATGCTGCTTCTCGAACTTTTTGGACACCAATAAACTGTTTGTTATCGGTGTTCCTTTTTCTGATTTGTAAACTAATTCCTTCATGATTATGATTTTTAAATTGTTATTTTTCGAAACATTCCGTCTTCGCCGAATATCAACTTGCCCGGATTTTCTTTTTTAAAGTCTAAAATGCAGTCTAAACCTTTATCGCTTGATAGAAACTCTTCTGCCGTATTCCCAAGCTCTAAGCATTTCACAACGCTATTTGCATCAAATAATACTTCATTTGAAATTTTATCCAGTAGAATTTTTACCTGTTTCCCTTTAAAAAGGGCCGCATAATAGATGAATTTTTCATCTTCGCCCGTCTTTATGGGCAGTGTCGTGATTTGAATTTGCGTATTCATTTTTTTATGCTGTTAAAGGGTTAGAATGGCATTCCGTCGTTGGTTGCTGATTCGTGGAACCTGTCGGGGTTGATATATCCGCGTGCCGGTGCGCTTGGAATGTAGTCAAATATCCTGTTGAGTGTTCCGTCGTGTTGAAGAATGACTCTTCCGGTTGCACCGTTTCGATATTTGGCTATGACGAATTCAATGCCGTTGGGGACTTCCACACCGTTAATATCCAGGCTCTTTTTGTAGTATTCCGGGCGGTGCAGGAGACATACCATGTCCGCATCCTGCTCGATGGCGCCACTTTCGCGCAAATCGGAAAGGGCGGGACGCTTGTCCTGCCTTTTTTCCGATTCGCGGTTTAGCTGCGAGAGGAGGATGACCGGTATATTCAGTTCCTTGGCCATTTTCTTTGCTTCCCGCGACATTCGGGAGATTTCCTGCTCCCTGTGCGTGTTTTTGTCTTTCGTGCCGTCAGCAAGCTGCAGGTAGTCGATAAGGACGATTTCGCACCGCTCCTGACGGTTTAGCCGCCTGGCCGTCGAACGGATATGCGGCATGGTCGCGGAGGCGTTGTCGTCGACGTATATCGGGAGGTTGTGCAGTATGCCGGCTGCTTTTTCGGTTTCTACCGCATCGTCGGCGCTTAGCTTCCCTGTCCGGTAGTCGTATGCGTTTACGCTGCTTTCGGAGAGCAGCAGGCGGTCGGCGAGGCTGACGTCTGACATTTCGAGCGAGAAGAGGGCGACGGGATGGCCGGAGGCTGCTGCGCACTTTGCGAAGTGCAGGGCGAAGGCTGTTTTGCCCATGGCGGGACGTGCGGCGATGATGATAAGGTCGGACTTTTTCCAGCCGCCCGTTATGCAGTCGAGGTTTGAGAGGCCGGTTGTTATGCCGATGCTTTTGCCCTGTGCGTTGAGTTCGCGCCGGATGTACATTTCGGTGATGGCTTCCTTAATCGGCGCCGATATGTGCCGGATGCCGCCCGTCATGTATCCCTGCAGCCGCTCTATCTCCCGACACTGCCACATCATGACGTCTTCAACATCCTCAAGGCCGAGTATCTTTTCCGTTGCCTGGCGTGAGAGGTGGATGACTTGCCGCTCAATCGACTTTTGCTTGACGATTTTTGCATGATGCACGATGTGTGCGGCTGATGCGAGATTATCCGTCAGGCATGCTATGCGGGCCTCTCCGCCTGCTTCATCCAGCTTGCCGGTCGCTTTCAGCTTTTCCCTTACGGTTAGCATGTCGATAGCCTCGTGTGCCTTGTGGAGGCTTTCTATCGCATGGAATATGATTGCGTTTTTTGGAACGTAAAAATCTTCGTCCGACAGGAAGTTTTCGATTTCGACATACGTGCCGGGGTCTAGCAGGATGGCGCCCAGTACGCAGTTTTCAATATCCGGCGCGGAGGGCGGGATGTAGTTCGAAGGTGTTTGCATCGCTTTCATCAATTATCTGTTTTGCTTTCATTACCGACGCTATCGACAGCCAGTTCGGTTCGACGTGGTCGATGACGTAGTCGATTGTTTTCACGAGGATTTCTTCCGTGAAACGGTTTGCCAGTATCCTTTCCTTTAGGGTTTTGCAAAAGATACCGTCAGGATCGATGGGAAAGATATCCGTTAACCGGTATAGCTGCTCGATTGCAAAATCTTCGTCTGCTTTTTTTCTTTGGTTCATAATTTTATTCTCCTTTTAATTTTTTGAAAAATTCTTCTTTGCTTATTCTCTCACCTTTGCCGGCGTTGGAATTGAGGAATCGTTCAAGCTTGTCCGGTCTGGTAAAGAACTCCGGCGTCAGGTATTTATACCCGTTCTTGACGTGAAAGTCATCTTTCATCGCCGTTTTAAGCGCCTGAAGCATCTGATCGGGAGTGAAGCCTTCTTTCAGCCTCGCATTAAAGCTCCGCCCTACCTTTTCGATTGCCTGGAATTTCGATTCCCTGATCCCGTTAAAATCGCCGACGAATTTTTTAAATAAGGCAGAAACAGGAAC
>JAISEJ010000074.1 GCA_031264155.1 Tannerella sp.
TTCTATACTTCACGCGGCATGGATTTGTGTATTACCGGCATACTCCGGACAGGCTCAGGCTTGCTTCAGTCTGACCATGTTGTTGAAGCCGTTCCCCCATACATCGTGGGCGCAGGCGTCCATACATCGTGGGCGCAGGCGTCCATGCATCGTGGAAGCAGGCTTCCATGCATCGTGGGCGCAGGCTTCCATGCATCGTGGGCGCAGGCGTCCATACATCGTGGGCGCAGGCGCCCATGCATCGTGGGCGCAGGCGCCCATACATCGTGGGCGCAGGCGTCCATACATCGTGGGCGCAGGCTTCCATGCATCGTGGAAGCAGGCTTCCATGCATCGTGGAAGCAGGCTTCCATGCATCGTGGAAGCAGGCGTCCATGCATCGTGGAAGCGGGCGTCCATGCATCGTGGGCGCAGGCTTCCATGCATCGTGGGCGCAGGCGTCCATGCATTGTGAGTTAATAAGCACAAAGTCATACCGTGTGAAGTATAATACCGAAAGCGGATACGATCCCAACCTGCTACGCAATGCGCAACCAGTCCGGGGATATGCCGGGCTATTGCGTAACATGAGTCACTAATAAACAAAAAAATCGTTATCCAATCTTTTGATTCGACCTTCTTTTTTTTATATCAATCAACTACAGATGGATTCAAGCGAGAGTAGATTTTTTTTACGGCATCGTTCTTTATTTTTATCAACAGGTGTATTATTTTAGAGAAAAATATGTACATTTGCCTACCTCAAACAAAGGATTATGAATGAGATTGAATTAAAAATTAATCGGCTCCGCGAAGAACTGGAACAGCATAATTACAACTATTACGTGTTGTCCGCACCAACAATTTCCGATAAGGAATTTGATGACAAGATGAAAGAATTGCAAGCGCTTGAAGAGCTATATCCCGAATATGCCGATCCTTTGTCGCCTACGCAACGCGTGGGAAGCGATTTGTCAAAAGAATTTGAACAGGTTGAACACCAATATCCAATGTTATCGCTGGGAAACACTTATTCCGAAGGGGAGATACGCGATTTTTACGAACGAACGGCACGCGCCCTTAATGAATGGTTCGAGATTGTTGCAGAACTTAAATACGACGGGTCGTCCATATCACTTATATACGAAAACGGACGATTGGCGCGCGCCGTCACACGGGGAGACGGAACACGCGGGGACGACGTGACGGCGAATATAAAAACCATACGGTCCATCCCGCTAAAGCTACATGACGACTATCCCGAAAAGTTTGAGATACGCGGCGAAGTACTACTTCCCCGAGCCGAATTTGAACGACTTAACAAAGAACGCGAGGAGCAGGAAGAGCCGCTTTTTGCGAATCCCCGCAATGCCGCATCCGGTACGCTCAAACAACAAAACCCGGCAATCGTAGCGGAACGGCGCTTAGACGCTTACTTTTATTACCTGTTAGGCGAATCGTTGCCGTCGGACACTCATTTTGGAAATCTTGAAGCCGCACGTTCGTGGGGTTTCAAAATTCCAGACGTAATGCGTATATGCAAGAACCTTCAGGATTTGTTGGATTACATTAACTATTGGGACATGGAACGAAAAAGTCTGCCGGTTGCCACCGATGGCATTGTTTTCAAAGTAAACTCCCTGTCTCAGCAGCGTTTTCTCGGCTTCACTTCAAAAAGTCCCAGGTGGGCCATTTCCTATAAGTTTCAGGCGGAAAGAGCAGAGACGCTACTTAAATCGGTCTCATACCAAATCGGACGTACGGGAATAATAACTCCCGTTGCTAACCTGGAACCCGTACAGCTTGCCGGTACGGTCGTTAAGCGCGCCTCTTTGCATAACGCCGATATCATCGCCGAACTTGATCTTCATATCGGCGACCGGGTATACGTCGAAAAAGGCGGTGAAATAATACCGAAAATTGTCGGCGTAAATAAAGACGTACGTTCCTTGCTTATGGGCGACAAAGTAACCTTTATCACCCACTGTCCCGAATGTGGAACAACGCTTATCCGGGAGAAAGGCGAAGCCGGACATTATTGCCCGAACATCTGGGAATGTGCCCCGCAGATAAAAGGAAAGATTGAGCATTTCGTGACGCGGCGCGCGATGAATATAAATATCGGACACGAAACGGTAGACGACCTGTACAATGCCGGATACGTGCGTAACACAGCCGATTTATATGCGTTAAAATTCGACGACCTGATGCGCCTGGAAAGATGGGCGGAAAAAAGCGCGCACAATCTGCTCGAAAGCCTCGAAGAATCGAAACATGCGCCTTTCGAACACGTACTCTATGCATTGGGTATAAGGTTTGTGGGAGAAACGGTAGCAAAACGGTTAGCATTCTCGTTTCTTTCCATTGATAATATAGTAAAAGCGTCGCCGGAAGAATTAACGGCCATTGACGAAATAGGAGAACGCATTGCGCAAAGCGTCGTCGATTATTTTGCGGACGAACGAAACAAAATGCTGGTAAACCGTTTGAGGAAATATGGCTTGCAAATGCAGGTAAGTGAAAAAGTGCAGACTTTACGCACCGACAAACTCAACGGCCTGACGGTCGTCATAAGCGGAACTTTCGCCGCCCATTCGCGCGACGAATATAAATCAATGATAGAGCAAAATGGCGGCAAAAACAGCAGTTCCATTTCCGGCAAGACCGATTATGTCCTTGCAGGAGAAAATATGGGACCGGCAAAACTGGAAAAGGCTAATAAACTTGGCATAAAAATTATTAACGAAACGGAATTTTTAAAACTAATCAACGAATGATTCTGACTAATTATTTTTTAAAAAAGGAATTGCAAAAACTTATTCTCAAAGCTTCCGGCAGACCTCATCTGTACCGTTCCCTGAATGATGTAAAACACATACTGTTCATCTGCGACGCAAAAGACTGGGATAGAGGCCGTCATTGCATAGAGAAGCTCCGCTCAATGAACAAAACGGTCAATACGGCTATTTATGCGCCAACGGCGAAAGATGTCCCGACATGGTACTCGAACTATCTGTTGTTGCGCGCCGATAAAGATGTAAATATATGGGGTTTCCCCGATAGAGTCATACAAAAACAGTTCAACTGTCTGCCCGCAGACTTAATATTGGATTTTTCCGGCGAACAGTCGCTTGCTATGTATTATATGTTGTTACAACATCCGTCGACATTCAAGGCCGGTATTAAACATTCGGAAAATTCCAGATATGATTTTTCCATCATCCCGCCGGAAAATAAAAATGACTTCCAATATTATTTCGATCAGCTATTAAGTTACCTGCAATCTATCACATCCAAAAAATAACCGGGCATATTTTGCATTTTTCGCGACTTACATTATCTTTGTTGTCCAAAATAAACAGGTTACTATGACAAGTATAGATTTACACGGAATGGGCGTTGCCCTGATAACGCCATTCAAAGAAGACGAAAGCGTAGACTATGAGGCATTAATCAGAATGATTGATCATCTCGTGGAAAACGGAACGGATTATATAGTAGCGCTCGGCACGACTGCCGAAACACCCTCGTTATCCGAAGAAGAAAAGAAAGAGATTACACGAATCGTTGTTGAACGGGTAAATCACCGTATTCCCGTCGTTCTCGGCATCGGCGGCAACTGTACGCGAAATGTAATATCGCAAATCGAGCATACGGACTTCAAAGGAATTGATGCGATACTATCCGTCGTTCCTTATTACAACAAACCCTCGCAGGAAGGGATATATCAGCATTTCAAAGCAATCGTGAACGCCTCGCCGCGTCCGATCGTACTGTATAACGTGCCGGGACGTACGGGAACAAATATGACAGCCGCGACGACACTCAGGCTGGCGCGTGAGTTCAGCCGGATCGCCGCCATAAAAGAAGCATCCGGTAACATCTCACAAATAGATGAAATCATAAAGAACAAGGCTTCCGGATTTCAGGTCATTTCCGGCGACGACGGCATCACACTTCCCCTGATAGTATCAGGTGCAGTCGGCGTGATCTCCGTCATCGGCAACGCTTTCCCGAAAGAATTTAGCCACATGGTAAGGTTAGCTCTTCAGCGCGATTATCAAAATGCACGCAACATACATTCCCGTTTCACCGAATTGTTCGAATTATTGAACGTCGACGGCAACCCCGCCGGCATAAAAAGCGTGCTGAACATGATGGGACTCATCAAGAACAAACTGCGGTTGCCGCTCGTCCCCGCACGCATAATTACATGCGAAAAAATACGGGACGTCCTCAATCAACTGAACATAAAAGTCAAATAAAAAAAAGCCTCATTTCCGATGAGGCTTTTTTTATTTACTTTTTGTTTTCAAACTTACTCGAAAGAATTACAATTTTCATCAATTCTTCGTCCGTTCGTATCTTTAATCCCGAAGGCGTAAGCGTATGTGTGATTCCCGACGTATAATAAGATGAATTGCTTTCCTGATATTCCCTGTAGACCGGCAATACCAACACGCGAAGGTCACTATCTGGTGAATTTTTTATATGAGTCTCAAGCAACCTGCTTATATTACCAAAAGCATAAGTCCGCGTATAAGACGAATAACCGGACGGGGTAGCATACGCCGAAGAATAAGAATAACTGCCATCACTGTTCATATAAGAAATATACGAAGTAATATTGTTTTCTACACTTGCACTTTCAAAGAACGATGTCACCGAATCTTCGGGCAACAAGAGCAAATAGGACGGCGGCGCATAAGCATAATCCCATTCGTCGGCCGGTAAATACTTCAAATTGAGCACAAAATTATTGATAAAACGGTCCTGAATATCCAGCTTTTTTGAAATTTCCGTTGTCGGTATAACAAGTTTTGTACAGACGCCGGCCGGAGACTTTATATACGTGTGGGTGGGATTCTCTTCAAGTAGACGATCAATTTGGCTGTTCTTAAAACGGTTTATCTGGAAAACATCTTTCGAACTGTAAAACCACTGAGAGCCGTAGACCAAAGAATCCTGCCCTTCCGAACCTTGTTTTGTATAAGTATAGGATATACGTATGGAAATATATTCGCCGGAAGTCAATATGAGATTACCGCTACCAAATGTATTTGTAATATATACGCCGGGAAAAAAATCATTAAAAGCTCTCTGAGAAGCAAATGATGATGGATTATTGATTGTTTCGTCATAGAATTTCTGTCCCAGTTCGATCGGCAGTTTTACCCGTATATTAGGATAATAATTACTCAAATTGCGTATGGAATCGGCAACCGTCATATCATAAACCGTATATGTACTGGTACCCAAAGGGTCGTTCATATCACAATATATCTCCGGATCTTCATTCGTATAAAAAGCCCTCTTTAACGGTCTGTCTATCGGGAATACCGAGACCTGCATGGGTGCAATCGTATCGCCATACGCTATAAGTCCGCCGAGACTGTTATACATGTAAGAAATAAACAAGTCAATCGAATCAATCTTCCCGTCATGGGGGATTTCGGAAAATTGGAATCCTTCCTCACAGTAAAACTGGCACAGGAAATCGGACTTAATCGTCCCGTAAACCGGATCATACATTTCTCCCAACATGCAGGTCGTCGTTTTGGCAAAGATAGAGTCAAGTTTTACAGTCGACGCCGTCATCTGAAACGTGTCGGTATAAACGGTCAGCAAATCGTCGGGAGACTGAATTGTCATCCCTACTTTTGTCGGATTATCATCGCATGCGCCTAAAATAAGGCCTGTCAAAAGGCTGCACATAGCAATATGTTTTTTTAAACCTTTCATCATTGTTTTATTTCTATTTGGAGTTGAGTATCTGATCATAAAAATCATTATAAATGCCGATATACGAAGCATCCGGCTGATAAGACAGAAACGGTTTTTTTTCATTTTCAATAAAATCCGTAACTTTTTTACTTATCCTGGGGCTTCCTTGAATAACACCGTCGGAATACCGTATCGCAAGACTTGACAAAGCGGCAAAGTCCGTCGTTGTTTTTATCAGCTGAAGGTCTCTATCGGTCATGCCGTCCTGTTTCAGCTTTCCGGCAAGAGACTTATTCAGGGTTTTCTTAAATGCATCCGCATAAACGGAATACACAATTTTAGCGCCTGCAAAACCCGGATCATCCGCGTACATTTTCTTCAAATAAATAGGAGCCAACGCCGACAACCAACCGTGACAATGTACAAGGTCCGGTATCCAACGAAGTTTCTTCACCGTTTCAAGAACTCCCCGAACATAAAATATAGCCCGTTCGTCGTTATCATCAAATTCTCTGCCTTCATCATCATGTACCGTGTATTTACGGTGAAAGAAATCATCATTGTCAATAAAATATACCTGCATCCGAGCGGACTGGATAGAAGCGACCTTTATAATAAGCGGATGATCCGTATCATCAATAATAAGATTCATTCCCGAAAGTCGTATCACCTCATGTAACTGATTCCTTCGCTCATTGATATTTCCGTATCGAGGCATAAATGTCCGTATCTCACGTCCTCTTTCCTGTATGCCTTGAGGTAGATTTCTGCATATTCCGGATATTTCCGTCTCCGGCAAATACGGGGTTATTTCTTGAGTGATAAATAAAATTCGCTTTGCGCTCATTCTTTCTTATTTAAAAAAATCGCCACAAAGATACTAAAAAAAAATGGGAAAAAAACAAATGAAAATGCATTGATTATTCGATTCGCTTTAAATTAGCATATTTTATAAACTGAAAATTGCTTTATTATCTTTTTATTTTGTTGCTTTGCAATCTGATTATAACCATATAAACTTAATTTTATCGAAATGACAACGATACAAAGTATCAGCGAATTAAAGACGCTCCTCTCCGGTGAACGCAAAACGGGAAAGACCGTAGGGTTCGTCCCGACAATGGGCGCTTTGCATGACGGGCATCTCAGCCTGGTTAAACAATGTAAAAAAGAAAATGACATTTGTGTCGTCAGTATTTTCGTTAATCCGACACAGTTTAACAACAAAAACGACCTTAAAACTTATCCGCGCACGCTTGATAAAGATTGCAAACTTCTCGAACAAATCTGTTGCGACTATGTTTTTGCCCCGTCGGAGGAAGAAATGTATCCCGAACCGGACACGCGCGTCTTCGACCTTGGGGCGGTAGCCGCCATTATGGAAGGCGAAAAACGTCCGGGACATTTCAACGGCGTAGCCCAGATTGTGAGCAAACTGTTCGATATCGTCATGCCGGATAACGCTTATTTCGGGGAAAAAGATTTTCAGCAGATAGCCGTCATACGCGAATTAGTCAGGCAACTTGATTTACCGGTTAACATCGTCGCCTGTCCTGTCGTACGTGAAAAAGACGGGCTTGCCATGAGTAGCCGCAATACGCGCCTGACGCCGGAACAACGTCGAATTGCACCGCTGATTGCTCATACTTTAAAAGAAAGTACTACCTTTGCACCGTCAAAAAGCGTCGAAGAGATCGAAGAATGGGTGATTCATACGCTTAATCATACGTCTCCTTTGCGCGTTGAATATTATACCATTATAGACGGCCGTACGTTGCAGCCGGTAAAAAACTGGAACGAAACAAATGAGCCTGTGGGCTGTATAACGGTATTCTGCGGCGACGTGAGACTTATTGATAACATAAAATATTGAAACAAACATGACTATCGAAGTTTTGAAATCAAAAATTCACCGCGTAACGGTGACGGAGGCTAATCTTAATTATATAGGTAGTGTCACGATCGACGAAGATCTTATGGACGCCGCTAACATTATCGAATTTGAAAAAGTTCACATATTGGACAATAACAACGGCGAACGCTTCGAAACGTATGTCATAAAAGGTGAGCGCGGCTCTGGTATTATATGCCTGAATGGAGCGGCGGCGCGACGGGTGCAACCGGGCGACATCATCCTTATTGTTTCTTATGCCCGAATGGATTTTGAGGAAGCAAAAAAATTCAAACCAACAATCGTTTTTCCCGACACCGTAACCAACAAACCGGTTTAAACAGTCATTATAAAGGCTATCGTCATCCGACAGCCTTTATTTTGCAATGCAGTTTATGCAAAAGTATACTTATAAGCATATATGGAATATAAGCTTCCCGATTATTATCGGATTGCTTGCGCAGAACGTAATCAACGTCACGGATACGGCATTTCTCGGCCGTGTGGGTGAAGTCGAACTGGGCGCGTCGGCCATGGGCGGCCTCTATTATATATGTCTTTTTACCCTGTTTTTCGGATTCAGCACCGGCGCCCAAATTATCATCGGCCGACGGAACGGAGAGAAAAATCATACGGCGATAGGCCCGGTCATGATTCAGGGTATTTTTTTCCTCCTGCTGCTGACCGTCGTCCTGTTCGGGGTGTCATTCTTCTACGCCGGCAACATCATGCGCTTCATGATTTCGTCGGATGTGATCCGGGAGGCGACCGTGACGTTCCTGCAATGGCGTATCATCGGATTCTTCTTCGACGTCTTCAACGTTATGTTCCGCGCTTTCTATGTCGGGATCACAAAAACCCGGATACTGACGATAAGCGCCGCCGTCATGGCCGTAACAAACGTCGGGCTTGACTACGTACTGATATTCGGCCGGCTCGGTTTTCCTGAAATGGGACTTGAAGGTGCGGCCATCGCTTCTGTCATATCGGAATTTGCAGCCACGATCTTTTTCGTAACCCACATGTTTCTCACGGTCGACCGCAAAAAATACGGATTCACCCGTACCCGTTTTGGAACAATCGATTTCAAACTGCTGAAACAGGTGCTTGCCATATCCGTTTATACGATGTTCCAGTATTTCATTTCGATGAGCACCTTCTTCCTGTTTTTCGTCACGATGGAACGTCAGGGGCAGCATACGCTCGCCGTCGCCAATATCGTACGAAGCATCTACATCGTGATGTTCATCCCCCTCAATGCACTCTCCGCAACGTCGAACACCCTTGTCAGCAACATTATCGGCGAGGGGAAAGCGACCGGAGTGATGCCGCTCGTGCGACGCATATCGCGTTTTTCGTTCACCATCATGTCCATCTGCGTACTGTTGCTTTGCCTCTTTCCCAGAGCCGTCCTGTCGGTCTATACAAACGATGCCGCACTCATCGACGACTCCGTTCTGTCCGTATTTGTCATATCCATCGCGCTCGTCATCAGTTCCATTGCATGTGTATTTTTCAACAGCGTCTCCGGCACGGGAAATACAAAATCCGCATTAATCCTCGAATCGGGCGTCCTGATACTCTATACCGTCTATATCTACCTGGCCGGAATACATTTCAAATTCCCCATACATTTATGCTTCGGCGCAGAAATCATCTATTTCGCCGGACTTCTTGCCGGAAGCACCGCCTATCTGCGTTTCGCAAACTGGCAGAAGAAAAAGATATAAAAAAGCCTGCCCTACCTCACCCGGACGCTCACAGTATTCTTATCGACCGTGTTGGTGCAGACGATTCTGATGACGAGCGATTAGATTGCCAAACGGAAAAAGAAAAAGTGACAATGTTAAATGGGCTCACCTGCAAACTCTTGTGTTTAGGCATAGAGCAATGATAACTGGAATAGAAAAAAGGAATATCAAGAACACCCCTGAGTTTAGCCCTGAAAGATTTGATTTTTGAGTTGAAAGATTCCGCCGACGCATTAGAGGATCGGTAAGTATAAAAGTTTACTATTTCTTCGCTGTGTTCATAAAAAGTTGCTGCAATAACGTTAAACGAGTGGAATCCGGCTTCTTCTACCTTATATACCATCGGGCCATATTTAGTCGGGCGCCGTCTTTGATGGAGCGTTTGTTAAATATCATCCGCAGGCTGTGGGAGAGCGGATAAGATTTTTCCATGTCGGGATATTGCTCGAACAGGAGTTTGGTGCGTTTGCGCCGAGAACTCGTCCGTTTCTCCCCTGACTTAAAAAGCAGGTAACGGCTTCTGGCCAGCAACTCTTTTCGGGTATCACCATTTTCAAAACGTTCGGGAATATATTTTTCCTTCTTTCCTTTGGCCTTTTCTTTACAGTCGGTTTCTTCCT
>JAISEJ010000099.1 GCA_031264155.1 Tannerella sp.
AAAGCTGGTATTCATATTAATGTATGTTTAGTCACTACAATAATAATGAAATACCAGCTATTTTTTTACATCAGAAGAAAAATAAACTTATACCTTCACTGCAAAAATCGGATGAACCACTTTTTTCTTATTTTACATCATCTTTATCTTTCAATAACTAAACAGTTATGATTTATTTTATCTATTTTTGTAGCCGGATTATTAATTTAAAAGTAAATATAAAATGAAACGAATTGTATTACTCCGTCACGGCGAAAGCAAATGGAATCTGGAAAACCGTTTTACCGGTTGGACGGACGTCGATTTGACGGAAAAAGGAATTGCCGAGGCTGTCAAAGCCGGCGATTTGATGAAACAGGTGGGATATGTGTTTGACATGGCTTACACTTCTTATCTGAAACGTGCGGTGAAAACATTAAACTGTGTGCTGGACCGCATGGACCTGGACTGGATACCGGTAGAAAAAAGCTGGCGTCTGAACGAAAAGCACTACGGTGCACTGCAAGGATTGAACAAAAGTGAAACCGCGCAAAAATACGGGGACGAACAAGTTCTTATATGGCGCAGGAGCTATGATATTGCTCCAATGGCGCTGGAAGATAACGATCCGCGCAATCCAAAGCTGGAGCTGCGTTATAAAGGCATATCCGATGCGGAACGCCCCCTGACGGAATCACTCAAAGATACCGTAGAGCGGATCCTCCCCTACTGGATCGACGTGATATTCCCCACTTTAAAACGGATTGACCAGATATTGGTTACGGCACACGGCAACAGTCTGAGAGGTATAATAAAATATCTGAAAAACATATCCGACGAAGAAATTGTACATTTAAACCTGCCCACCGCCGTTCCGTACGTTTTTGAATTTGACGATTCGTATAACCTGACAAAAGACTTTTTCCTCGGCGACCCGGAAGAAATCAAAAAACTCATGGATGCCGTTGCCAATCAAGGGAAAAAGAAATAACAAATAAAAAGTCTCATTTATGAAAAAAATTGCTGTATTGTTATTTACATTCATTTCAAGTGCGGGCTTGGTTTTCGCTCAGGGACAGGATAATGATCATATCATTGCACAAGGTGCGAAAGTAACGTTATTAGCCGACGGATTTCGTTTTACGGAAGGTCCTGCCGTCGATAAGGAAGGAAACGTATATTTTACGGATCAACCGAACAACCGGATTCTGAAATGGTCGGTCGAAGATGAAAAGTTATCTGTTTTTGATGAAAATACCGGACGTGCGAATGGACTTTATTTCGACAAACAGGGCCGGCTGTTTTCGTGTTCGGATCAGGAAAACGAAATATGGGCGTTTGACATGAAAGGCAATCACCACATACTGCTCACTGACTTTGAAGGCAAAAAGCTGAATGGCCCGAACGACTTATGGATACATCCGAATGGAGGGGTATATTTTACCGACCCATTGTATAAGCGCGATTACTGGACACGCAGTCCGGAAATGCAACAGGACGGCGAACATGTCTATTATCTATCGCCCGATTATAAACAACTAATCAAGGTAGCAGCTGATTTGGAAAAGCCTAACGGAATCATCGGAAGTCCGGACGGCAAACTTCTATATGTAGCCGATATAAAAGCGGGAAAAACGTATGTTTACGAGATACAAGCGGATGCTACTTTGGCAAATAAAAAACTTTTCACGTCCATGGGTTCCGATGGCATGACTATGGATCGTAACGGGAATGTTTACCTTACGGGAAAAGGCGTAACGGTTTTTAATCCGAATGGAGAACAGATCGCTCACATTCCCGTAGAAGCAGGCTGGACGGCAAACGCATGTTTTGGCGGTAAAGACATGAAAACCTTATTCATTACAGCTTCCGAATATTTTTACGGATTGAAAATGAATGTAGCCGGAATACGCTGAATGAACTGCGGAACAAACGATAAACGATAAATTATAAACTTATTAACAATCATAACTATGAAACAAATGAATCGACGCAACTTTATTAAGACAGGAGCTATCGGACTTGCGGGAATATCCGTTTTGCACTCCGGTATGGCAAACCCAATGCTTTCGTTCGACGCGACGGTCGACAAGGTGAAACTCGGAAACAGCGGCCTGACGGTGTCCCGTATAGCGATGGGAACAGGCACGCACGGATATAACAAGTCATCCGACCAGACACGTTCAGGGATGGATAACTTCGTCCGGCTGGCCCATCATGCATACGAACGTGGCATCAGGTTTTTTGATATGGCCGAAGGGTACGGCTCCATGCCGTTTATCGGGGAGGCTATTAAAACGTTGCCCCGCGAAAATATCACATTACTCTCCAAAATGTGGACGCAGGAAGACGGATCGGAAAAAGTAGAATCGGTCTCCGATAATATTAATCGCTACCTGAAAGATTTAGGCACGGATTATATTGATATACTTTTTATGCATTGCATGACAAACGGCAACTGGAGCAAAACACGTACTCACTATATGGACGGTTTTTCCAAAGCCAAACAGGATGGTATTGTTAAAGCAGTCGGCGTCTCGTGTCACAATATTGATGCACTGCGGGAAGCTGCCGTCAATCCATGGGTAGATGCCATCATGGCGCGTATCAATCCTTTCGGAACCCTTATGGACGGAACGCCGGACGAGATTAAAAATATCCTCGCTACGGCTAAAGAAAACGGGAAAGGCGTCATTGCAATGAAGGTTTTCGGCGAAGGCAAACACATTACCGACGACGAACGGGAACGCTCCATTCGCTTTGTCCTCACGGAAGGAAACGTTCATTGCATGACGCTCGGACTGATGTCGACAGCGCAAATAGACGACGCTATCGAACGGGCAATGAGAGTTGTCAAAGGATAGGCCTGTAACGGCAAATCACGAATATACTATCACCGGGTTTCGGGAAAAAATTCTCCCGAAGGTACGATAAGTAAAGCCTCGTCCGTATTCAGCGAAAGGGTCATTTCCATATTCTTTTTTATGATAACATTTTTATGAAAGGTGTACAAACCGTTTAATGTAATATTAAACACATTAACGGATTGTACGCCTTTCCATCCTGTTTTATATAATAATCCGCATTATCCAGATGGGTAGTTACGCCTTCGGAGAATGTCACCTCCCGATAGTTAATAACCTGAGTTTTGGATAAGCATAGCCCGTCAGGGCTTGTAAATCAATAGAAAACCGTATTAAAACAGTTCCAAATGTCCGTCAGGACATTCATTAGATGAAACCTCGACGGGGTTTTCGTTGTTATTTGAACCGTTTTTCTATTGATATGTTTGCCCTGACGGGCAAACGGGCCGGGTACATGTAGGGCAGACCTGCGTGTCTGCCCCCGTCTGCCCCCCGTCGGGCAAAATTGCCGAATAATCGTGTTTTTAAATGATGCTTATCCAAAACTCAGGTTAATACCCATACAAAACGTTATAGAGCCAATATATGTTTCTAATTTCAGTATTCACTTGGATGATTTTCGATTAATTTACGTTATATTTGCAAATTGATTTTAGATAAAATATAGTTTGACGAATGTTTTTTAGAGATGTAATAGGACAGGAAGAGCTGAAGAAGCGGTTGACGGAAACGGCGCGCAGAGGCGTTGTTCCCCATGCGCGGTTGTTTTGCGGCGCGAATGGGAACGGTGGTTTTCAACTGGCCTTTGCTTATGCGCGTTACCTGAACTGCACCGGTCGCGGAGAAACGGATGCGTGCGGAAAATGTCCTTCGTGCCTGAAATATGACGAACTTGCACACCCGGATTTGCATTTTGTTTTTCCGATAGTTTCAAACAAGAGCGCAAAAAAGGAAGTATGCGATGATTATCTTCCCGAATGGCGCGAGTTTCTGAAAACCCAAACAGCGCATCGTACATATTTTAATATAGATACATGGTTGTCGCAGATGGGCGCGGAAAACAAGCAGGCCGTTATTTATGCGGCGGAAAGCGATAAAATCATCCACAAGATGAACCTGCGGATTTATGAGGCGGATTATCGTATCCTGTTCGTATGGATGCCGGAGAGGATGAATATTGCCTGTGCCAACAAACTCCTCAAGATTATCGAAGAACCGCCTGCAAATACGGCCATACTGATGATTACGGACAATCCGGATGCGGTGCTGGGTACAATCGTATCACGTTCGCAACTGGTTCAGGTGCGCCCGATAGAGACCGGGACGCTGGTAAAGGCGCTGGTTGGGATATGGAATTTGCAGGAAGACGCCGCCGCTTATGTTGCGCATTTATCGGGAGGCAACTATTTCAAAGCAACGGAATTGCTTACGGTAGAAAATGATAATGCTTATTTTCTTGAGCGGTTTAAGACCATTATGCGAAACGGGTGGACGCGAAATGTTGTTGCCATGAAATCGTTTTCCGAAGAAATGGCGTCCCTGGGACGTGAGCGGCAGAAGAATTTTTTAGCGTTTTGTCAGCGTCAGATACGCGAGAATTTCGTGAAATGCCTGAACGAACCCTCCCTGAACTATATGAACAGCGAGGAAGCGGATTTTGCCCGGAATTTTTCGCCTTATGTGAACGAACGCAACATTATCGACCTGATGGACGAATTATCTCTCGCAGAAAGGCATATCCATCAAAATGTCAATTCAAGAATGGTCTTTTTCGATCTTTCCATGCGTATAATTGTTTTAATAAAAAGATAATAAAAATGAAACAAACAGTATTTTTTATGACAAGTATTGCTTTGATGTCCGGTATTTACGGATGTAACCCGAAGAATGAGAAATTGCAGTATCCCGTTGCCGAAAAACAGAATGTGACGGATGACTATTTCGGCACGGTTGTTCCCGATCCGTACCGTTGGATGGAAGATGACACGACAGCGACCGTGGCGAACTGGGTAGCTGCGGAAAACAGCATTACCACCGCCTGGCTCGACAGGATACCCTTCCGCGACCGGTTGAAACAGCGCTTAACCGAACTTACCGATTATGAAAAGCTCGGCATGCCGTTTAAAAAGCACGGCAAATACTACTATTACAGGAATGACGGCCTGCAGAATCAGAGTGTCCTATACGTAAAAGAAACGCTTGACGGCGAGGCCTCCGTCCTGCTTGACCCGAATAAGTTCTCGGATGACGGCACGGTCGCCCTTTCCGGCATATCCTTCTCGAATGACGGCAAATACCTGGCCTATACCATCTCGCGTAGCGGGAGCGACTGGAAGGAGATTTATGTGATGGATCTGTCGACGAAACAGTTAACTTCCGATCATATACAGTGGGCTAAGTTTACCGACGCCCAGTGGCGGAAAGACGGGTTTTATTACAGCGCCTATGATGCTCCCGAAGAAGGCAAAGAGTTTTCCGATATAAATGAAAACCATAAGATTTATTACCATAAGCTGGGTACGGGACAGGACGACGATGTTCTTGTTTATGAAAATAAAGCGTACCCGAAACGTTTCTATTCGGCGTGGGTCGATGACGGCGAAACCTTGCTGTTCGTCTTCGAATCGGGCGAAGGCCGCGGGAACGATCTTTTCATGAAAGACCTGCGCAGTCCGGAAGCTGCATTCATGCGGCTTACGGAGGATTTTGATTATGAATATGGCCCGGTAGAAGTAATAGGCCGTGACGTTTATTTTTACACGAACTACGGGGCGCCCAAATATCGTTTGATGAAAACGACGGTCGACAAGCCGGAATTAAAACACTGGACGGATGTCGTGCCCGAATCGGAAAATGTGCTCAACAATGTGTCGTTTATCGGCGGAAAGCTGGTATTGACATACATAAAAGACGCTTCCGATCATGCTTATGTCTATTCGCTTGACGGCAAGCGGGAATCCGAAGTCGCGCTTCCCACATTCGGCTCGGTAAGCTTTAGCGGGGACAAGGACGATAAGGAAACGTTTTATCTTTTTACATCGTTCACTTTCCCGAGTACAATTTATAAATATGATTTGGATAATAACAAATCGGAGAAATATCTTGCCCCGGATGTGAAGTTTAACGCAGACGATTTTGTGACCGAACAGGTGTTTTATCCAAGTAAAGACGGCACGCAGATACCAATGTTTATCACGTATAAGAAAGGTTTGCAGCGCGACGGACGGAATCCCGTTTATTTATATGCTTACGGGGGATTTAACATCAGTCTGTTCCCTTCGTTTTCGACGTGGCGGATACCGTTCCTTGAAAACGGCGGCATCTATGCCCAGGCAAACCTGCGGGGAGGTGGCGAATACGGCGAAGAATGGCATATCGCCGGAACAAAGATGCAGAAACAAAATGTATTTGACGACTTTATCGCCGCCGCCGAATATCTTATAAAAGAAAATTATACGACGAACAAAAAGATTTGCATCGCCGGCGGGTCGAATGGCGGCCTTCTGGTCGGCGCCGTCGTCAATCAGCGTCCAGAATTGTTCGGCGCAGCCCTTCCGGCCGTCGGCGTTATGGACATGCTGCGCTATCACAAGTTCACGATCGGCTGGAACTGGGCAAGCGATTACGGCACGAGCGAAGACAACCTCGAAATGTTCGAATGTCTCTACGGATATTCGCCGCTCCATACGATAAAAAATGACGGAACACCTTATCCCGCCATCTTTGTCACAACAGCCGACCATGACGATCGTGTAGTCCCCGCCCATTCCTTCAAGTATACGGCAACCCTTCAGGCAGCAGAAACGGGCGACGCCCCGAAACTCATTCGCATAGAAACCAAAGCCGGACACGGCGCCGGAAAACCGATCAGTAAAATCATAGAAGAATATACCGACGTTTATTCCTTTGCCATGTATAATCTGGGCATGAAACCGGAGTTCTAAAACAATTGCATGCGCGGCATGGTTTTGTGGATTTTGTAGAGACAGGGCATGCCCTGTCTCTATGGTACATAATGGGCATGGCACGCCATGCCCTTACGTTTACGCATGATTTTGATACGGGAATCTTATTAATCTCATGGCCTGTTCGAATATTTCAATAAACCGGCGAGCCTGTTCCTCACGTGAAAATTTTTTTATCTCGTCCTTATCGGAATTATCTTCACAGGGCTTACCTTCCAGCCGACACAGGTAATGCTTTTTTATAAAATCGTACACTTCATCCGCATTATGGGCGGACAGACCGGAACGTGTACGGCGAATGACGTCCTCAAGGCAACCTTCGTCGCCACGAACGCACAAAACCGGCTTTCCGACAGCTATGGATTCGAAAAATTTCGTGGTCATAACGCCTTTGGGGCCTCCGGCGTCGGCTTTATTCGTAAGAAGCAGCAAAATAGCGCTTTCGTTAAGTATCCGGGGAATCTCGTCGGCAGACACATATCCCGGATAATCCATAAAAGCAGCAACGCCCGGATATTTGAGAACTTCCGTTTCTATAATCCGCCGCGATTTATCATCAACAAACCATCGCAGACGAAACAAATCGGGAGTAATGACCTTTTCGCCGGCAAGTCGCTCGACGGCCTGGAAAAGCAGCTCGGGATTGCGCATGGCGACGCTGATCAAACGACCCGTATAGGTGATATAAAACTTATCGACCGTTATGCTTAAAGGGTAAAAAATATCGGGATCAAAGCCGTTATAAATCAGATATGTATTTTTATTATACTCCCTGAGCAGAGACACATGCCAGGGAGATACGGTCGTTACGCAAGTCGCCCCGGACAGTATTTTATTTCTTATCGCAAGATTTCGCTTACGGAAAGCAGATGCAATAATTTGTCTCAAACCGAATATTTCGGGCAACTTATGCTTTATAAATTCATCTTCCGTATACTGTTCGATTATATCCCGCAGATCAACAACAAGCGGCAATCCGGTCTTACGCGCCAGTCGTCCCGCGGCGGGCAGCGGAAATGTACGATACGTACTGCACAGGATAAGGTCAAACGGATGTTTTTCAGACAGCTTTAATGCTTCGCGATACAGGCGCCTGTCTTTATAGCCAAACATGACGTCACACAAAAAGGTCATCCCCCACTCTATTTTTCCGGCAAATCCTGTCCTTTTATAATAGCGCAGATACGATACATCCACGTCTTTCGCCAGAAATGCAAAAGTATTTTCATCAACATATTCCGTCACTACCACCGGATTCCATCCGTTAAGCCTGAGATATTTACATAAATACCCCATACGCGGGCCAAACGCCGGCGGAAATACATCGCATAATATCAGAACGGATTTTCTACTCACGGGAAATTGGCTTTTAGAAAGACTTCATGATTGCATTTATTATTTTTCCCGCCGCATGTCCGTCTCCGTATTCTTTTATATCAGACCTTTCCTGTTTTCCGGCAAGACATTCGATTATTTTTTCCGTGTTAAATCCGGCTATCCGGTTCCAGCCAGCCTTGACGGTTTCAATCCATTCCGTTTCATCGCGTAGCGTTATGCAAGGCGTACGGTGAAAATAAGCTTCTTTTTGCACGCCTCCGGAATCGGTAAATATGGTTTCCGCGTTTTTTTCAAGCATGATCATATCCGGATAACTGACCGGGTCAATCATTCGAAGCGCTTCGTTCGAGGCAATCGTCGCACGAAGGTTATAATTGTCGATATATACTCTCGTGCGCGGATGAAGCGGGAAAATAACCGGACAATCGGGGGTTGCTATTTCCAGAAGCGCAAGAACGATTTGCGTCAGGCGTTCGGGATTATCCGTATTCTCGGCACGGTGAACGGTACACAAACGGAATTTTCCGGGCTGCAAATCCAGTGACGACAGGATTTTTGATTTCTTTTCCGCTATCTCTCCAAAAGCAATAGCCGCATCATACATGACGTCGCCCGTATGAAATATCCCCTTAATGATATTCTCCCTCGCCAGGTTTTGAACAGCCTGAAAGGTAGGGCAGAAAAGAAGCGACGCAATATGGTCCGTAAGGATTCGGTTTATTTCTTCCGGCATTTGTTTGTTAAAACTGCGCAAACCCGCTTCAACATGCAAAACCGGTATGTGCAATTGCGAGGCCGCCAAAGCGCCTGCCAGTGTCGATGCTGTGTCGCCATATACAAGAACGCTGTCCGGCTGATATTCAAGCAACGCCTTTTCTATCCCCGTCAACATCTCCGCAAGCATCCGGGCATGACTTGCCAAGCCTCCGCAATGCAATTGCCGGTCCGGTTTTTTTATACCCAGTTCGTCAAGAAAGACGTCATTCATATTCTTATCGTAATGCTGCCCCGTATGAAGGATATATTCCTCGATTTTATTTTTTCCCTCTATACGGTTATACTCATTTATCGCTCGACTTATCATAGCCGCCTTTATAAACTGCGGCCTTGCACCTATAATTGTTACTGTCTTCATAATCTTTTATCAATTGAAATTCGTAATTTTCCCGTACAGTTCGCGCAAATACCCGCATCCTTCGACAGCCGACGTATTATGCCACAACAACGTAAGTTCACCGTTCACATCACGTATATTACGGATTAGCCGCATGCAGTATTCTTCTGCCTGATCGCTCGTCAGGTTCATATATTTCGCTTCGTTCAGCGTACCGTCCATGACCGTCAGGGGATGAAGCGTAAGAGCCGACAGCCGGCATGTTGCAGGGTTTATATATCGCACCGGACGGGATGTTCCCAGGCGAAATCCTGCGACGTCGGCATAACCGATCGTGTAATCATCCGTAAAACCGGCTTTTTCGAGATATTCCATGTCTTCCGGCTCGCGCGAAGCAAGGAAATGATGACGGTTACACTTGATCTCTATCCCAAAGGCTTCTTCCAAATTCTTTTTCTCGGATAAAATAAGTGAAGGATCCCTTCCCGCCTGATAACTGCTATGAAGTCCGATCGTCGCATCATACCGTTTACACAGGGAATACAACGATTGAATATCTTTTCCGCGCAAGTCATAATACGGTCTGTCCTGTACGGCTTCACCTCCCGCCCTGAAAAAAAGAAAGGAACGGCAACGGTCAACTCCTGCGACGCGTCGCAACTTTTCATTCTGTTCGAGCATCCACGGAAATGTGTAATACGGATCACATTCCAAAGGCGAATATTTCCCGCGAACGGCAGTAACGGGATTCTGTCCCGACAGGACTCTGCGGACAATATTCCGCCAAGTACGTCCGCTAAACGGGACATCCACATCGTGAGTAAGATTTATTTTCTCCATAAACGGAATGCGTTCTACAATATTCGCTCCATTATTATTCAGCCATCTGCGCATAAGCTTTCCATATTCGTCAACCACAGGACGATCAATAAATCCCGCAAGCCACGGCAGTGATTCGCAGCCGGGAAAACGCCCGTGCCCATCCCGTATATCGCGATGTAATATCTCTTCATAGCGACTTAACAGGAAATACGCACTCGCGACAAGATCCGCATGCACAACAATCACGTCCCCTACCCGCTCAATATCCGGCGTACCGAATAAAAAAGGCTTCCCGTCAATATTCATAAGAGGAATCGAAGGCTTAGTCTTCACGGTTCCGTAAGTTCCCTCATCGAAAAAACCCGAAGGGACAATGACAACCTTGTAATCCGCAAAAGCGGATTGATCCGATGTATACCCGACGAGCTTGCTCACATCGTCCGGAAGGTGTTCGCCAACCATAAAGCGAAGTATATAGCGTATTATATCCGTCATTCGATTGTTCGTTCCCGTATTTCCCGTTTCAGTTTAATGCAAATCCTGTCAATGAGGCTCAACTTTCCGCGCGAGATCGTAAAATAAGGCTTCTGTACGGCTCCGAACTCACGAAAAAAACGTTCTACGCCAGGTATCATTGACCCCTCAAAATCAAACGTATCCGTATATTGTGAAACATATTTTATCGCTTCCCACAACACAAGGCTATGCGCACCCGAAGAACGCAACGCCGGATCTCCCCCTCCCGCTATATAATAGGCCGAACTCTTCTGCCACACAACAAATGCTGCGGCGTGAAGCCGTCCTTCCCTGTCATAACCGCCGAAAACATCACCTTGTCCGCGTTTACGGGCTGCGTCGATAAGCCGTCGCAAGACTGCGACGCTTTGGATATTCCTTTTTTTCTGTCGCTGAAAAGTAAGCGACTGTATCCTGAGAAAATCATCCGCCGGAATATTACGGCGTACGGTCACGGCTTGTTCTTCTGCTTTTTTTATATTGCGTCTTACCTGCTGGCTCATATTTGCCAACATCCTGCCGGTATCTTTCAGGTCATTCAGGACGTACGTATAACGTGTAGTCTGCGTATATCCGTCCCAATAAAACGGGAGCCAGTCGGTAAATTCATATCCGAAATTCTGAAAGAAGATGCGGTACTTTTTCAGTTGACCGGTAAAGTAGCGACATATCGTCTGGCGATGTTCAAGTGCGGAAGCGTATTTGGTATCATCCGCCCCGGCGGCAAACCAGATTCCCATCGTCTGCGTATAATGAGGCATTAAGATAATACGTCCCCACGGTATATACAACGGCATAGCCGCATGTACCCGGCCTTTTTTTTTCAACGTTAACGCATCCCAGTTTTCACCGCATACGATATCAAGCCACCAGTCCCGCGAAAAAACAGATATACCGTCCTCCTTCGCACACAATTCCCTGTATAAGCCTTTTGACATGACAACACATTCGGAAGATGCTTTCCTTTCACAACTCATAACTTCCGGTTTAAATCTTTTGACATCCATTCAATATGTTTTCATTCAAAAAACGTACCCGGTATGCCTTTTATTTTTTCAACGCACTAAAAATTAAACCTTCGAGTTCTTCGGCCAGTTCGGGATTATCTTCCACACATTTTTTCGCCGCATCGCGTCCCTGTCCGAGCTTCGTATCACTATAACTGAACCATGCCCCGCTTTTCTTTACAATACCAAGGTCTACGCCGAGGTCTATAATCTCGCCCGAATGAGAAATGCCCTGACCAAACATAACGTCAAACTCCGCTTTACGGAACGGGGGAGCCACTTTATTCTTAACCACTTTCACGCGCACCTGATTTCCGAGAACCTCATCGCCATCTTTAAGTGAACCGATACGACGGATATCAACCCGTACGGAAGCGTAAAATTTCAGGGCATTACCGCCGGTTGTCGTTTCGGGACTGCCGAACATAACGCCTATTTTATCCCTCAATTGGTTGATAAAGATACACGTCGTCTTCGTCTTACTGATAGCGCCCGTCAGTTTACGCAAAGCCTGCGACATCAACCGCGCCTGCAAACCCATTTTGCTGTCGCCCATATCGCCTTCTATTTCCGCTTTCGGCGTCAGCGCGGCAACGGAGTCTATCACGATAATATCTACGGCCGAAGAACGTATAAGATGTTCGGCTATTTCCAAGGCCTGTTCACCATTATCCGGCTGTGAAATCCACAGATTATCGACGTCAACGCCGAGTTTTGCGGCATAGAAGCGGTCGAACGCATGTTCGGCATCGACAAATGCAGCTACCCCACCGGTCTTTTGCGCTTCGGCGATAGCATGAATAGCAAGTGTTGTTTTTCCCGACGATTCGGGGCCGAATATCTCAATCACACGTCCGCGAGGATAACCGCCCACGCCGAGAGCAGCATTAAGTCCTATCGAACCGGAAGGAATAACTTCCACATTTTCAATTCTCTCATCACCAAGTTTCATGATCGAGCCTCTACCGTAGCTCTTTTCAATCTTATCTAATGCTGCACGGAGGGCTTTCAGTTTATCGACATTTGTCCCACCTTTTTCGTTCGGTTCTTCCGCCTGAACTTTCTTTTCTTCCTTTTCTTTTGCCATAATTATTATTCTTTATATTAATGAAAAATCCTTTTTAACGATATGTGTTTTAAGCAGCAATTGCAAAGGGCGCTTTTGCAGTGTTGCAAAGATGCTCAGCGTCTTTCCGGCGCCGTTAGAATCTGCGTCGCGTGCTCTTTCGTATTAACTTTTTCTATTATCTTTTCAATCATGCCGTTTTCGTCAATCAGAAATGTCTGCCGCAACGTTCCCATATATTTACGTCCGTACATGCTTTTTTCGGCCCACACGCCAAACAGTTTTTGCAGTTTACTGTCCGTATCGGCAATCAGGCGGAACGGCAGGTTGTTTTTTTCAATAAAACCTTTGTGAGATTTCGCACTGTCTCTGCTCACGCCGATAATTTCATACCCCGCTTTGCGCAAGTCATGATACCCGTCGCGAAGACTGCAAGCTTCGGCCGTACATCCGCTCGTATTGTCCCTGGGATAAAAATACAGTGCGACCTTCCGCCCTTTATAGTCGCCGAGTCTCACTTCCTTATCATCCTGGTCCCGCCCCAGTAAATCGGGGGCTTTATCTCCTACTTTCATTGTATAACTGTTTTTATTGAATACTATAATTCATTTTACGTGATACGACGACTTTCCCTGTTTTGTTCTTCGAGAAGATGTCGGCGAATAGCCGCCTGCCCAAATGATGTTTCCGGGCATACGATCCGAAAGTTTCCGTCCTGTAATCAAAATCATCCTTCCAGCATCCCTGCGGAGAAGCATAACAATACGTAGCCGATTCAATCCGGTTGTCCTGCATTTCGTCATTTCCCAGCGCCAGGATATTCTTTTTCATGGGGAGAAGGCACATAATCTTCCTGCGCCTGCACTCTTTCGCAACAGGCGCCAGCACAGCATCATACCGGTCGTAAATCCCTGTCACGTCGAAGTCGTTATATTCCGAATTTCCGATTTTCTGGACAGGACATATACCCAGCAGTTTGATTCGCCTGTTTTTTACAAGGAACGCTATTCGCAATATCTTGTATACGTCCAGCATTTACAACTCCAAGTCTTCGTTGAACACTTCGTGCCAGGGCAAACCCTGTTCGTTCAGTTCTTTCATAAACGGGTCCGGTTCAAACTCTTCCACATTCCAGACACCCGGCTTCTTCCACGCACCCTGCAGAAACAGTTTCGCACCGATCATAGCCGGCACGCCGGTCGTATAACTGACCCCCTGCGCACCCGTTTCCGCGTACGCCGCCTGATGGCTGCAATTGTTATATATATATAATGTATGCTCCCGGCCATCCCTTATCCCGCGCATCCGGCAGCCTATCGACGTTTCGCCCGTATAGTCCGCTCCCAGTTCGCCCGGATCGGGAAGCACGGCTTTCAGAAACTGAACCGGAACGATTTCAACGCCTTTATACATGACCGGCTTAATGCTCGTCATGCCAATATTCTGCATCACGCGAAGGTGCGTAAGATACTCCTGACCGAACGTCATCCAGAAACGCGCACGCCTGATCGTGGGGAAGTTTTTCGTGATGCTTTCCAGTTCCTCGTGATACATGAG
>JAISEJ010000100.1 GCA_031264155.1 Tannerella sp.
ACTTACCGGGGCATTTTTTTCTCTTTCTTTCCTGATTCTTTCGTCCTGCGAACAGCCATGTGACCGTCCGGACATACATACATGCCGGCATCCCTATTATAATCAAAACAGTCGCCATCTTTATGGCAGCCCTGACTGATACAGGGATACAATCTGGAGATCAGCTGTATTTTTTCTTTATTCGCCAGTTCCGGATTAGCTGTACCGGAGTATGCGGTATCCCCGATAACACAGTCAACCTTCATCCCGTTTGACTTGCTGATTTCTATCAGTACGGGCAGCTGCTTCCCGTCCGTTTTTTCGCCCGAAGTGACCGTTGCCGCCGTAATAATGCGTTCTTCCGACATGGCTATATGGGTTTTATAACCGGAGAAAGAACTGTCCTCCGTTTTATGACCCGTGCGCGCATCCGTATCTTTTGAAACCGTATAGTAGTCTGCAATATCATCCGGTGTTTCCCGGAGAAGGTTCAGCTTTTCCTTTATCCCGGGAACAGAGGTCAGCATTTCACTGTCTTTGACGTGATTAATCAGCTTCTGACTGTAATTCAGTTCGTGGTCCAAATCGTTGTCCTCATTTTTCCCGGGAAGCAAATCCCTGACAGATGCATCTACTTCATATAATTATTTACGCAGTGCTTTGGAGCGCATCTTCAATACTTCAACCGGACTGTGGGGACTGGAACGTGAGTATGAGTGTGTAGAGTCTACTGTAATGGAAGTGGATTTAATAATCTTTTTCCCGATAGCAAGAGTGACTGTCCTGTTAATTAACAGATTCAACAGATCCATATCTTTCAGACGCAAACGGTGGAATTTGGTCAGCGTACCTGGATTTATAACCTCATCCTCAGGGGCCATATCCAAAAAATATTTGAATGACATGTCCACCATGGAGCGTTCTACTGCATCCACATCGGAAATGTCATAAACTGTTTTTAGAAGCAGATACTTAAACAGACGGACAGGGTCTGCCGCCATACGACCGTTGTCCGGGCAATATTTATTGACCAGTTCTTTACGGACAAACGAAAAATCTATCAACTCCTTTATCTGACGTAAAAGACTGTCTTTTCGGATGATTATATCATAGAGTTCACTGTGATTACTTAATAAAAAATGACCCTGTTGAGGAAGCATAATCAGTTGTTTTTTACGCTATAAAGGCACGAAACAGTAAGCATATATCCAAATTATATACCTGCTTTTTTCATCGGGACTTTTTCAGTGCCCTCGCGCTTCGCTTGCAGGGGGTTATCCAACTCAGACGCCTTCCGGTATCAGCCCTTCGGCTTGATGACAATGGTCTCCAGACTGCGCCGAGCGTGGCTCGGCGGGTTGAAGGGACGCGATGCATCGCGTCTCTTCAACGATTTTTTTCTGTTTTCATCTCGCAATTTTAGCTCGCGCGCAGTATAAATCACGTCCTGATATCTTTATGAAATGTCTTTATGAGTTATTTCGTATTGTCGTAACTGCAAAAATATTCAGGGAAAATAACGCTGTTCACGTGAAAATTAATACATTTGCGACACGAAACCACTGAATAGACAAACAATAATAAGTATATGAGGCCCCTGTATCAGGAATTATCTTTTTTGCCGGCAAAGTACGTTAATGTGTACAAGGAAGAATTGCCGCATTTCATCGTTCCGTGGCACTATCATCCGGAAATAGAGATCATGTATATTCTGGAAGGAACGGGCGTTCGTTTTGTGGGCGATCATGTGGAAAATTATGGTGTGGGCGACCTTTGCATGGTAGGTTCCAACCTGCCTCACGAGTGGCGCAACGACAAAGAATTTTTCGAAAAGGAATTTAACCTCCGCTCGTCGTGCTATTGTCTGTTTCTGTTCAAGGAATTGTTTGGGACGACCTTGCTCGGCATGCCGGAAATGCAGCACATCAGGAATCTGATTGAACGGGCGAACCGCGGCATCAAATTCACGGGAAAAGCACGGGAAGAAATCGGAATGAAAATCAACGAATATACTAAAGAAAACGGAGCCGCTAAAATAGCCAAATTAATCCTTTTGCTGGAATATATGGCTATTACGGACGAATACGAACTGCTGGCAAGCATCGGATATGTCCGGTACGCGCTTGATTCCGAAGACTTCGAACGTTTCAATAAAATTTACCGGTATATCATGAAAAACTTTGCCCGTCCTATTCGTCTGGAAGAAATCGCTTCGTTGGCGGGACTGACGCCTAATGCTTTCTGTCGCTACTTTAAGGAGCGCACAAAGAGAACCTTCGTTCAATACCTGAACGAAATCAGAATCGGCCATGCAAAAAAACTCCTGATAGAAGACAAACTTACGATATCGTCAATAAGCCTGGATTCCGGCTTTAATAACCTGTCCAATTTTATTGAGCAATTCAAGCGCTCGACCCGCATGTCGCCTTCCGAATATCAGCGCAAATACCGCAAACAGGCGTCGTCGGCCGTACTCCGAATTTGTCAGCAGTAAGAGATTAAACACTCAGGTCTGTCCGGCACGGTTTATACGTTTATTCCGTTCTATTTTATTGATAATTGTTTTTTTTCAAATAAATAGTTATTTTTGAAACATGAAAGAAACGGGCTTCGACAAGCTATACAATATATGGTACAGGAAATCATTAGCTTTTGCCAAATCCTATGTGCAGGACGAAATGGTTGCCGAAGATCTTGTGTGCGATTCGTTAGTCAAACTCTGGCAGCTGACACGTGACGAAGAACAGGACAACCCGGAGGCGATATTGCTGACTATCCTGAAAAATAAAGCCCTTGATTATCTAAAACACGAAGCGGTGCGCAAATCGGTGGAAGAAATACTCGTTGAAGCGTACCGGAACGAATTAAATCTGCGCATATCAACCCTGGAAGCCTGTAATCCCAATGAGATGTTCTTGCTGGAAATAAAAGAAATAATAAGAAAAACACTTGACTCTCTACCCAGACAAACCAGCAGTATATTTAAAATGAGCCGATTCGGAGAGTATTCTGTCAAAGAGATTGCCCTGAAACACGGGATTACGCCCAAGGCAGTCGAGTATCACATCACGCGCTCACTGAAATTATTGCGTGAAAAATTGAAAGACTATCTTTGATGTCGGTGTTTGAAAAAAAATACATTTAGATTTAGGGGTTTGATGTCCGGAATCGTTATATAGACGTAAAGGAAAAATTATGGACATAGATTTATATAATGTATTGCGCAGATTCATTGATGGTGACGCGGACGAAAACGAAACGAAACGGATATTGTCATGGCTCGAAGAAAGCCCTGAAAATAAGCGCGAATACGTCGAGTTGCGGAAACTGAACGATTTACATATCTGGAATTCCGAATCCGTAACGCCGGGTTCTCAAAAAAGAAACCCTGTTCGCAGAATGTTTGCTGAAATACTGAAGATAGCCGCTGTTTTCATGCTCGGCATCTTTGGAACGCTATACTTTATTGACAACGGGAAACCGGAAGAAATAATCCTCTCGCAGACAATCCGGGTCCCTGCCGGACAAAGAGTAGAACTGACATTGAGCGACGGTACGGAAGTATGGCTTAATTCCGGCTCGACTTTCGTTTATCCTGAAAAGTTTTCAACGGCAGCGCGGGAAGTAAAACTCGACGGCGAGGCGTATTTCAAGGTGAAAGAGAACAAAGACCGCCTTTTTACGGTGAAAACTTTGCAGTACGACGTGCGTGTATTGGGAACGGAGTTTAACGTGAAGGCTTATGATAAGGGTGGAATATTCATGACATCGCTGTTGAAAGGCAGTGTCGAAGTATCGTCTCCATCCGACAGCGAAAGCCTGCTTGTAAAACCGAACGAGCAGGTTACCGTCAGCGAAGGCGCATTTGTCAAAGAACAAATCGCCGACTACAACTATTTCAAATGGCGCGAAGGGTTGATTTGCTTTGAGAAAGAAACAATTGCGCTATTGTTTGCCAAACTCGAATTATATTACGACACAAAAATCGAGGTGCGAAATAAATCCTTACTCGGATATACTTATACAGGTAAATTCCGGATACGCGACGGTGTGGAACATGTATTGAAAGTTTTGCAATTGAAGCATGATTTCAAATATATCAAGAACGAAGAGCTAAATACGATCGTAATAGAGTGAACCATGATTACACAATTTTAAAAAAAACGAATGCCTATGAGAAAACAAAGGGAAAAGAAAAATAACTGAAAAAAAACGGGAAGTGCAGCAACACCTCCCGGGCTTGAAATATCAGCACATAAAGAATTAACGAGATTCATAATAAAGTACTAACAATTCAATTTTTTGCAAAAATATGAAGAAAAATTGTATAGGACAAGGTATATCCAAAATAAAATACCAAAATTTTATTCGTATCATGAAAATTACACTGACATTACTGTTTTTATGCGTCACCGGATTATTTGCATCTGAACTGAAATCTCAAATGGTGCGGGTGAATATTTCTATGAAAAACGTCATAACGAGGACAGTATTGGACGAAATAGAGCGTCAGACCGATTATCTGTTTCTTTTCAGTCCCGAAGACGTTGATATGGAAAGAAAAACCTCGGTTGCAGCTAAAAACCAGCCGGTAGCGCAAGTGTTATCCTCCATATTCAGAGATACCGACATCTCTTACGCAATGGAAGGCAACACAATCTTTCTGATGAAAGGCAACGGCTTTGACATTGTCAATGCCGAAACGCTCCAAAACAACAAAGTTCCGATAAAAGGTACGGTTACGGACAAATCCGGAGAACCTGTTGTCGGTGCAAATGTTGTGGAGAAGGGCACTTTAAACGGGATAATAACCGATATAGACGGCAAATTCACCTTGGCAGTCGAACCAAACGGAGTTTTGCAAATCAGTTATATCGGATATATAACCCAGGAAATTATTGTAAAAGATCAACAGGATATGGCCGTTATCCTGCTTGAAGACACAAAAGCATTGGAAGAAATCGTTGTTATCGGTTACGGTTCGGTTAAGAAAAGTAATTTGACAGGTGCGGTGTCTAAAATAAGTAACAGTCAGATTGAGCACCGTCCGTTAGCACGTGCGGAGACAGCTTTGCAGGGACAATTAGCAGGTGTAGTCGTGCAAACTGTATCTGGCGAACCCGGTACTGATATGCAGATACGTGTACGTGGCGCCGCGTCAGTAAACGCAAACTCCGACCCGCTTTATGTTGTTGACGGAATACCAATGACTACACTGGCGGGATTGAGTCCTTCCGACATTACCTCTATCGAAGTTTTGAAAGATGCGGCTTCGTCTGCAATTTATGGCTCTCGTGGTTCTAATGGCGTTGTGATTGTTACTACCAAAAAAGGCTCGGCCGGCAAAGTGCAGGTTAGCTTTAACGCTACGTACGGCATTCAGTCAATGGAAAAAAAGCTTGACATTATGACTGCTGAGGAATGGATAGCTTTCAATATAAAGACGATTGACGCAAGATATTTGAGAGATGCAAAGAACAGAGGAGTAATTAATGCCAGCATAAAAGATCCTACAGAGGTTCGCCTAAGAAATCTTGGTTTATCAACGAACCCGTCCGAATATGGAGACTCGTATTATGAATACATTCTTGATCCTCGATGGTTCAGCTATGCAAACGAAGATATACGTGCGACTCATACTTATGAATCTAATAATGAAAGTTTATGTCTTTTGGACTGGCAGGACGAATTTTACCGCGAAGCAGTTGTTAAGGAGACAAATTTAAATGTATCGGGAGGAAATGACAATGTTAAATACCTGTTTTCAGCAGGTTTGTATAATCAAGATGGCATAGCTGTAGGGACAAATTATAATCGTTATTCACTCCGTACTAATATTGAATCTAAATTTAACAAGTACTTATCGGCCGGCTTGTTGTTAGCTCCTACATATATCCGCAGAGATGGAGCAGGGTTGGCAAACGGCAAAGATACCCGCGCCCACCATGTTTTGGCATCCACTCCGGTATCTGAATATGGCGTAGGATACAATGTGAATGTAGAACCTAATGTCAAATATCGTTGGGCAGGTAATACTCCCAATCCTATAGCTTATATGGATAATATTAGGCACGATGACATGTTGCGCATGATGGGCAATGCTTTTTTACGTATAACGCCAATAGACGAATTAAAAATTGAATTGTCCGGATCTGCTAATTATTATGATTTGGATGGACAGACATACACCTTTTCAAGCAATGGTCCTTCGTGGCCACAAGGCGAAGGGGCTAACTCTTCGGGGGGACACAATACAGAACGCAGATGGAATACTTTGCTACAAGCTTTAATGAATTATGACAAGACATATAAATACCATACGATTAGTTTAATGGCAGGGTATTCACAAGAACAGTCAAGTGTTGGGTTTATTACAAATCAAACGTTCAACAAGCCTTTTCCAAATGATGCAATCATTTATTCTTTCAATGGAAATAACGTAGCCATAGGTACTGATTTGGTTACTCAACTTACTCCTAACAGATTGGTCTCAGTTTTTGGACGCTTGCAATACGATTATAAGGAAAAGTATTTGTTTTCGGGTAGTTTGCGAAGGGATGGAGGTTCCGTTTTCGGACAAAACAACAAATGGGGATTATTTCCTGCCATTTCTGTGGGCTGGAACATATCAAAGGAAACATTCTTTGAACAGTTAGGTTTAAAGTGGTTGAACATGCTGAAGTTAAGAGCAAGTTACGGAGCGACAGGTAACAATTCCATTAGTAATACAGCCGCTTATCCGACTTTAACGGCAGTGACATACGCCGGACTTGCCGGCTATAATGCCAACAGTTTGGGTAATTCGAATTTAGGTTGGGAAAAAACTCACAGTACAGATATAGCCATTGACTTAGGATTCTTAAACAATAGAATTCAAATATCCTTGGATTGGTACACAAAGAATACAACTGATTTATTGTATCAGGTTCCGGCAATGGGCGCTTCGGGTTTTACTACAGTTTGGGATAATTTGGGAGAAATTCATAACGAGGGATTTGAAGTGGAATTGAATACACATAATATTGACGGAGCATTTAATTGGAGCACTTCTTTTAATTTGTCTTATAATAAAAACAAAGCTATTTCTCTCGGTGTTGACGACACGCCTATTTACTCAGGCTTCGATGGAAGTAATCCTTCAAACGTACTGATGGTTGGTAAGCCGGTCAATTCTTTTTATATGTATGAAGCTATTGGTGTTTGGAATACCCAAAAGGAACTTGATGACTACGCTGCTGAATGTGGGGTATCTAATGTAACTTTTGAAGGGAAAACGCTCTATCCCGGAGATCTTCGTTACCGCGATGTAAATCATGACGGAGCATATGATAAAACGAATGATCGTGTATTATTGGGTAGCCCTATTCCTAAATTCACGTATGGAATGACTAATCGAATTACATTTAAAAATTTCGATTTGTCTATTTTACTTACAGCACAAACCGGAGGCAAAATCTTTGGCGTATTAGGAAGGGCTCTTGATCGTCCGGGAATGACGGGAAACGGAAATATGATGAATGTTTGGTTAAAGTCATGGTGGTCCGAAACAGAGCAGGGAGACGGAAAAACTCCTTATATTTTGAGTTCAACGACAGGCGGAATGGTGGACTCACGCTGGTTATGGTCATCCGATTATTTGCGTATAAAGAATTTGACGCTTGGCTACAAGTTGCCGTTAAATTTAAAATGGATCTCCAATGGACGTATATATGTATCTATTGAGAATCTGTGGAAATGGGATAGTTACTACAATGGTTACTCGCCGGAAGCAGCTAATACTGCAAGCAGTTCGGTTCCTGGCGGTTCGAGCGCATTAGGATTGGATTATGGAGGCTATCCGATCTCACGTATTATGACTTTAGGCTTGAATTTTAATTTCTAACCGATTAAATTTTTTGAAGATGAAAGATCTTATTAAGAATGTATATGTTTCAGTGATATTTTTATCATTAACGATGTCTTGCGGAGATTTCCTTGCAACTCCGCCTGTAGATAGATTAACTTCCGATGGTTTTTATCAGACTCCTTTGCAATCGGAACAGGGAATTATAGGGATTTATGCAGATTTAAGGTATTTATCCGATGATGATTTTTTGTTCATGTCAGAATTTCGTTCGGACAATATTTGGATTAATCCTCAGCCGGAAGGGTTTCGTGAATATTCGGAAATAAGTACTTTTAGAGGAGGGAGTGATATAAGTACATATAATAACGCTTGGAATCGATGGTATAAAGTAATTTATGATGCAAATGTAGCAATTAACAAAATTGTCGATTGTGATTTTAGCTCACGTGACGCATTTAAAAATCAATTATTGGGTGAAGCATACTTTTTACGGGGATGGGCTTATTTTGAATTAACTCGCTTGTTTGGTAATATTCCTGTCGTAGATGCTCCAATGTCTCCGAATGAAGTGTTGGATATAAAACAATCTCCGTCAATAGAAGTATATGACAAAATAATCATTCCTGATTTGCAAAAAGCAAAAGACATGTTACCTTTAGATGAAAATATGACAAATGCGTCCAACAGTAAGATATCAGGAAGCGGGCGCGCTGATAAAATCGCAGCTCAGGCAATGTTAGCCAGAGTATATATGACCAAAGCCGGTTATCCTGTCAATGACTCCTCATCTGCAATGCTTGCTAAAACGGAACTTAAATCTGTAATAGATTTCTCCGAAGCACATGGAAATAAATTTTGGGCTGCCGACAGTATCGAATGGCAAAAACAATGGATATCAGAATATAACAACAAATATTCTATATTCGCTATACAATATCGCTCCGGTGGTACGGGTAATCCTGCAATTTGGAACGTAGGAGCAAGGGTTCCTCCTTCCTATACCTCTTTACCTGTTTACAACGCAAAGACTGATATCTGTGTAGAGAAATCCTTGATGTCCGAATTTGAAAAAATTTATTCTAATGGGAACAGGGACGCACGTGGTATTGATCATTCCGTATTGCTTGGATATGATGAAGAACCAAACTGGCCAGCCCGTGTACCTCAATCTGAGCCTTTGGAACCCGGTTCGCAAATTGTTGCATATACAAACAGCATGTTCTATAAGTATCTGAATACCACAAAAAAAAGAATAGCATTAGGATTTACTGATAATATTGAAACCGAAATGAAAGACGCTCGTGATTGGCCTGTGAATTATCCTGTCATTCGATTGGAGGATCTTCTGTTAATGTATGCCGAACTATTGGCTAATGAAGGCCTTATTAAAGACCCTTTAGATATTGTTAATCGAATACGTTTACGTGCGGGTTGTGATGCGGTGGAGGCAACATCTTCCGGTGAAGTTCTATCATATGTAAAACGCGAACGGCGCGTAGAACTTATGGGTGAAGGAATTAGATGGTTTGATTTAGTGCGTTGGAATGAATGGAAAACAGCCATTACTTCCATGTTTGACAGGTATAATAATCCGGCCGGAGCCGTAAAAAGCAATATCCGGGACGGGCGCTATCTTTATCCGATTCCGTTAAGTCAATTGAATGTAAAGCCGGGTTTGTATATTCAAAATGGAGATTATTAATTTTATTCATAATTTAAAATATAATGACTATGAAAATTTCAAGACGTGAATGGTTAAAATTAAGTGGTGGCGCGGTTATTGCCGCATCAATCCCACGTTCGTTAGATGCATTGATTGTAGAAGAACCTCTTATCCGTGACATTGAAGCGCCGATGTTTAATATTCCCGGACAAATTTCTTCGCCGGTGATAATTGAGGCTGTCGAACTATTGAAGAACGGTTCGAACTATTTTGTGCGTACCCGCTCGAAAGACGGTGCGGAAGGTCTGGTCGGCACGAAGCAGATTGCGGAGTTTATTCCGATTTTCCAGAAACTTGTGGCGCCGCATTTTATAGGCAAAGATGCCCGCGATATTGAATTGCTGGTCGATTCGGTTTACCGGGCGAATTACAAATTAGCGGGTATTCCGTTTTGGTGTCCGGTGGCATACGTCGAACAGAGCTTGTTGGATATGCTGGGAAAAATTGCGAAGAAACCGGTATATGAACTGTTCGGCGGAGCATCCCGCAACGAGATTCCAGTCTACCTTTCCGGCTCCGACCGTGTACTGACAGCCGAAGAAGAAGTCGAAGTATATGTCCGCGGTATGGCCGAAACCGGGACCAAAGCCGTTAAGTTTAAGATAGGAGGACGTATGAGCCGTAATCTTGACGCTTATGAGGGACGTACCGAAAAATTAGTTCAGCTTGCCCGTAAGAAGTTGGGTGATGAAACTTTCCTGGCTGCCGATGCAAACGGCTCGTACGATGCAAGGAAGGGGATTGAAGTAGGACGAATGTTGGAAAGCCTGGATTTTAAGTTTTTTGAAGAACCTTGTCCATGGGAGAATCTGTCGGAAACTCAGGCCGTTGCGAAAGCCCTGAAAATCACGGTCGCAGCCGGCGAACAGGATTCGAGCCTGTGGCGTTTTCAGTGGATGTTGGATAACGAAGTGATGAAGATCGTGCAGCCCGACATTAATTATAACGGAGGATTGATTAGAGCAAAAAGAGTCGCCCGTATGGCGGAAAAATCAGGTAAAACGATCGTGCCTCACAACACTCAAACCGGGCCGACATCCGTAAACATCCTGCAATTTGCCGCTTGTACGAAAAACGCTACTCCATATATGGAATATCCCTGGCGCAGGCCTCAGATCTTCCCTGCGTGGTATAAGCCCGACTTTAAGATTGTTGACGGAAAAATCAAAGTGCCTGAGACTCCCGGAATGGGATTGGAAATTGATCCCGATTATATACGACAGGCAACTTCGATTGTAAAAATTGGTCCCTCCGGAACAGGAAATTCTTCAGCGTCATGATAACATAATAAAATAATTCAGCAGTAAACTAAGAGGGTGATTAGCCCGGATTGTTTAATCATCCTCTTGTTTTTAATATGTATGTTTTTTTTAAATACCCGTAACGGGAAACTGTTACTTGTTTTCTTTGTGGGATTCTTTCTCTGGCATGTCCCACATTCTGAAACTGTGGATCCTCAGGCATGGCATCTTTTTGCCGTTTTTGTTGCAACTGTTTTAGGATTGATTCTTGCGCCCTATCCACTTGGCGCTATTGCTCTGTCCGGTGTAACGGTGGCTGTAGCATTTAAGTTATTGACGCTAAAAGACGCTCTGTCCGGTTTTTCTTCTTCAAGTATTTGGATTATCGCTTGTGCTTTTTTTATTTCAAGGAGTTTTATTAAAACCGGCTTCGGACGCCGCATTGGTTATTTGTTTATTAATAAGCTTGGCCATAACTCCCTGGGGCTTGCTTATGGCCTGGTATTTACGGATTTGATGTTTGCGCCTGCAATGCCATCTACTACAGCGCGTTGCGGGGGCATTCTCGCTCCACTGTTCCGTTCCATTTCCGAAGCTTATGAGTCAACGCCCGAAAAAGGCACCGAACGACGCATAGGGGCTTACCTGATCCAATGTATCTTCCAGTGTAATGCGATTACTTGTGCCATGTTCATAACGTCCATGGCGGGTAATCCCATGGCTGTGGATTTTGCATCCGAAACGGGAATAAAAATTACGTGGATGGAATGGGCAATAGCGGCTATAGTGCCGGGATTGATTATGCTGTTGATTATACCACTCCTTCTTTACAAATTCTATCCGCCGGAATTGAAGCGTACACCGGAAATGAAAAAAGTCGCGGCGCAGAAACTGCATGAGATGGGTAAAATGTCGCGCGACGAATGGATAGTGTTGCTTGTCTTTATCGGATTGGTGTTTTTATGGGCTTTAGGATCTGTTTTGAATATTGACGCAACATTAGTTGCTTTTGTCGGTGTTGTCGTCCTCCTGCTTGCAAATACGCTTTCCTGGGATGATGTTTTGTCGGAAAAAGAGGCTTGGCATACAGTCGTTTGGTTTGCTGTGCTAATTACTCTTGCCGGACAACTGAATAAATTGGGATTTATATCATGGTTCGGGACTGCCATTGGCGGTTATGTCAACGGGATGAGTTGGTATTCTGTGATTGGCATTTTATTGCTTGTATATTATTATAGCCATTATATGATGGCAAGTGCTATTGCACATGTTAGTGCCATGTATTCAATTTTTCTCTCTGTGGCAATCTCTGCAGGCGCACCTCCATTATTGTCAGCCTTAATATTCGGTATGTTCAGTAATCTATACATGGCTACTACGCATTATTCGGGTGGTCCGGCTCCGATTCTTTTCGGATGCGGTTATATTTCTATTACAAAGTGGTGGAAAATCGGATTCCTGATGAGTTTGGTTGTAATTTTGTTGTGGATATTATTGTGTTATATCTGGTGGAATATGTGCGGCTTATTGTAAGTTTATTGTTTTTATACACTATCAAATTTATCGTTTTATGAAAGAATTGTTTTTTATTATGAGTATGTTTCTGTTTTTTGCATGTAACACAAAAAAAGAAACGGAATGGTTTAACAGTGGAGAATGGAAGAATGGAATACATCAAAATCTGGCTAACAAGCCGGATGTTAAATTGTTTTATGAACAATATAACAAACGTCCCGATTTATGGAAAGCCGCATTCAAATATTTGAAGCAAGATTTAACTGCTGTTAAAGCTGGCAGCTATGATCTTGGCGACGGTATGAGAGCAAACATCACGGAGTATTATACGAAGTTACCTGAAAAAGCCAAATGGGAAGTTCACAGGAATTGCATTGATATTCAATATGTAATTTCGGGAAAAGAGAAAACAGGTTATAAATTGCTTAAAGATTGTATTTTGGCAGGTGATTACAATCCGAAAAAGGATGTTCAGCTTTTTGAAGAACAGGAAGGTAATTATGATGTCGGTAATCAGGATAATATTTTCATCTTCTTTCCAAAGGACGCTCACCGCCCTTCATTGCAAATATCCGAGGCTGAATATGTGAAAAAACTGGTCATCAAAATACCGGTTGCCGAATAGTTCTTATGTGGAAAATATAAACACAACGAAGACGCCAAGTGCTTGATTCACATGTCGCCTTCCGAATATCAATGCAAATCTTAGAGACTCTCAAAGAGTTCCCATAAAGTTTCGGGGAGTTCCCATAAAGTCTCGGGGAGTTCCCGTAAAGTCTCGGGGAGTTCCCGTAAAGTCTCGGGGAGTTCCCGTAAAGTCTCGGGGAGTTCCCATAAAGTTTCGGGGAGTTCCCATAAAGTCTCGGGGAGTTCCCGTAAAGTTTCGGGGAGTTCCCATAAAGTCTCGGGGAGTTCCCATAAAGTTTCCGGGAATTCCTTTAAAGTCTCTGGGAATTCCTTTAGACTCTCAAAGAGTTCCTTTAGGCTTTCAAAGAGCTTTTTTAGACTCTCAAAGTATCCTTAGAGAACCATATCAATAGCAATAAACGCCTTGACGGACAATGCACAAAAACAGGCCGTGCGAAATATGGCTTTCTTTTATATTAACCTGATTTTTGGATAAGCATAGTCCGAATTCTATGATTAATCCAAATTTATTTTGTTAATTATTATCAATATTTTTCAAGCACAATCGGCAAGCGGATTCAAATAGTCTTCG
>JAISEJ010000102.1 GCA_031264155.1 Tannerella sp.
TATGCCATTAAACAATAAGGTACGAACACAAACACTTTTCCTGACAGATGAGCAGAAAGCTATAAAGCCGCTTTTTGACTCTATCGGCGATTTGGGTGACGCATAGACGAAGTCAGGAAATGCTTATACCGGGTTTCAGAATGTCCCCGAAAAGGGAAGAGCGGATATGATGAACGCCACAGAATGGGCGCAGTTTAAAAAAGAGTCTTACGAAGATCTGGGGCAGACTGTGCCGGAGGCTTTCCGGAATCCCTCGCAGTACGGGGCCGGATATGACTGGTACGACAAAATGCTGCGAACGGCGATGATACAGGATTACAGCGTCTCCGTCAGTACGGGTACGGACAAGTTTGCCAGTTCGGTGGTTGCAGGTTTCTTCAGACAGGACGGGGTAGTGATCAACTCCGATTTCAGCAGGGTGTCTATCCGAGCAAATTCATTCTATCGGGTCTCTCCACATCTGAAAATTTCATTCAATGTCGCTCCGACCTTTAATTTTGAAGACAGGCCGTCTACGGATGGCGCATTTTTCAGTGGCGGCGGTTTATTGGCCAATGCACAACTGACGCCTCCCATAGTGACCTGGGAGGATGAGAATGGAAACATGCCTGTCGCTGTCACGACACCGGGTATCACTTCGTTTGATACGCCAAACTGGATACGGTCGGCTAAGGATATTGCAAATAAGCGGGAGAATAACCGGCTATTGTCAAACGCATCCCTGGAGTATGAACCTGTCAAGAATCTTGTCCTAAAAACCAGCATTAATGCAGATTTGGGACAAACATTCCATCATTATTTCCAGCCCTCCACTGCAGGGAGGGAATTCGCCGCAGCTCCCAGCGCACTTAGGGCCAACTTGCAGGAAGCAAATAACCGCTATCATTCGTGGCTGTTCGAAAATACAATCACTTATTCCGGTCAAATCAGTGAACATGAATTTGACCTGTTGGGCGGATATACGGCGCAACAATTCAGAAGCGATTACAGTGCAATCAGCGGTTATAATTATCCGGATGACAGGATACAAACCATTAATGCCGCTCTGGTGAAAAACAATCCCACAATGGATATTCAGGAATGGAGCATGCTGTCTTATCTGGCTCGGATAAATTACAGCTATATGGGAAAGTATTTGTTTGGCGCCAGCATCAGGAGGGACGGTTCTTCCCGATTTGGTGCAAACAATAAGTGGGGAAATTTTCCGTCATTCTCTGCCGGATGGATCGTCAGCGATGAAAAGTTTATGGAAAAGCCGGAATGGTTGTCTTTATTTAAAATTCGCGGCAGTTACGGCATTATAGGCAATAACAATATTGGAAACTATACATACTACAATACCGTGAACGCCACAGCAAATTCGGTATTTGGCAACACGACGGTAAGCGGAAGCGCCGTAACCGGTCTGGGGAACGACAACCTGGGCTGGGAAAAAACCGCTCAACTGGATATGGGCGTCGATATCAGTTTTCTGAACAACCGGATTAACTTCACGTACGACTATTACAATAAGATCACTTCCGACCTGCTCTATTCGCTGCAAATACCTCGCGAATCGGGATTCTCCAATATAATGGGAAATGTTGGAAAACTTAAATTCTGGGGACATGAATTTAGCGTCAATTCGTACAATCTGGTTGGAACATTCAACTGGAATACCAATTTCAACATATCATTCAGCGATAACCGTGTACTTGAACTGTCCGGCTTGAGCGATGAACTGTTTGCATACGCCGACTTTATTTCAACCATATCCCGCGTGGGCGGAAGAATCGGACAGTTCTACGGCCTGATACAGGAAGGCGTATTTATCAATCAGGCAGACTTTGACGGCTCGCCTAAAGCGGTTGATTCGCAGGTTGGGACGATTAAATTCAAAGATGTCAATAAGGACGGGGAGATTACTTTCGGAGATGGAGATGTAAACGGCGATAAAACCGAAATCGGCAATCCTTTCCCCAAGTTTACTTTTGGCTTGACAAACAGCTTCTCTTACCGGAATTTCGATTTGTCCGTCATTGCAGCCGGTTCTTACGGAAACAAAATAGCTACGCCTACCGAGCAAGCTACAACCAACCTGGACGGGCCGTTCAATGTGTTGAAGGAGGTGAAAGACCGGTGGCGTTCCCCTGAAAATCCGGGAGCTGGCAAATATGGAAAAACAACAAGTTCAACGAATCGTGAACGCGACGTGTTCCATTCCAGATTTGTGAATGACGGAAGCCACTTAACCGTAAAGAACATCACACTGGGATATACCCTACCTGCCGGTCTGATAAAGAACATTGACAATCTTCGCATTTATGCAAGTATTCAGCAGGCGTTTGTATTTACGAAATACAAATATGCCAACCCCGAAGTGGGAGTAGATTTCGATGGCAACGCTTTAAGTTCGTTGCTGCAGGGAATAGATTTTTCGACCTATCCTGTTCCGAGAACATTTACGCTTGGTTTAAACATCACATTTTAACAACATTCAAATAAAAATAGCATGAACAATAAATTATATATCGCAATTCTGTTGCTTTCGATTTTGACCGGCTGCAGCGATGATTTTCTGGACATCCCGTCCGGTACGGCGCTGAGTACAACGGTTTATTTCAAAACCCAAAGCGACTTTGAAAAGGGAATTAACGGCGCGTATGCTCCGTTGCGTGGTATGCACAATGATAATGTCGGCGCGTGGGCAATGGGTGAACTGAGATCCGACAACACTACGTACAGGTACAATCCCGATTACAGGAGTATGATCGCTGGCGAATTTATTAACGACTTTCTGGACGACGCGTCCAATAGCGTTATTCAACATAAATATGTGACAAACTACAACATCATTTCCCGGGTTAACCATCTGCTGGAGCCTATTGATGATGTGGATTTCGATGCAAACGTGAAGAATAACATAAAAGGTCAGGCCTTTTTTCTGCGTGCACTTGCCTATCTGGATCTGGTACAGTATTTCGGAAGTGTGCCTCTGCACCTGAAACCTGTAAAGACACTCGAAGAAACATCATTGCCCCTGTCTCCCCCGGAGGCTGTTTACGGACAGATTATCGAAGACGCCCAACAAGCGGCGGCGCTTCTGCCCAACAAGGCAACGCAGGAACCCGGACGCGCCACGTCGGGAGCGGCAAAAATGTTGCTGGGCAACGTTTACATTCTTCAAAAGAGATGGGCGGAAGCCGAAAGTGTACTGAAGGAAATTAACGGGTATGACCTGTTGCCGGATTATGCGGATGTATTCGATCCGGGTAACAAAAATCATGTCGAATCCGTATTTGAAATACAGTATAAGGAAGGAAACGAAGGTTTTGCCAGCAACTTTTTCTACATTTTTCTTGTGCAGCCAATCACGGCCGAAGAAGTGAGCGCTGTGACCGGGATAGCCGAAGTAGCCCGTACCGTTGAGGGATATAATATACCCACGCCCGATATTATCGCTGCTTATGAAGAAGGAGATCTCCGGAAAGACGCCTCTGTCGGAATGCTCACGGCTCACGGAAGCCCCTATCCTTACATTAAGAAATACAGCCATGCGCACGCATTAACCGACAATACGAACGATAACTGGCCGGTATATCGCTATTCGGAAGTCCTGTTATTCATTGCCGAAGCATTGAACGAACAGAATAAGGGAAGCGAAGCGCTGACTTACCTGAACCGGGTAAGAAAACGAGCGGGACTTGACAATAGCGAAGCCTCCGATCAGGAAGCCATACGTGAGGCTATTTTAAAGGAAAGGAGAGTAGAGTTGGCATTTGAAAATAAAAGATGGCCGGATCTGGTGCGCTCCAATAAAGCAGACGAAGTGATGAAAGCGTATGGCGTTCGGGTAAAAGCGAATCCTCAGGCATACTATTTTCCGGAAGGAATCCCCATAGCGCCGGCTGCATTTACGGATATACGGACATTATTCCCCATACCGGCGTCTGAAACGGCATTAAGGCCTCAGCAATAAATAGTTTTGAGTTGCCGGCAGTCCGGACTTAGGGGAGCATCTTTTCCGATTTTAAGAAAGGATACTCCCCTTTTTAGAGAAAAATACTAATACCCGAATAAATACGTTATTAAAAAGTAATATGTCGGAACAAACCTTTTAAAATGATAAGTAATGAAATGGTTTCTATTAATTTTCAGTCTTTTATTATCTTCTTTTTTAAATGCAAAGAATGTAAGCCTTGTACATTTGAAAACAGAATATGCCGAGACGCCATTAGGTATGGACGTCGCCAGTCCCCGGTTCAGCTGGCAAATGCAATCGGAAGAACAGAGATGCCGTCAGACAGCCTGTCAAATTACCGTAACGGACGAAAGCAACCGCAAAGTCTGGGATTCGGGTAAAATCGACAGCGATATTTCCCTGAATATAAAATATGCCGGATTACCGCTGAAACCGCGTACCCGCTATCGCTGGTCGCTTACGGTCTGGGACAATGACAAAGAGCTACACACGGCCGCGTCATGGTTTGAAACCGGCCTGATGAATCCCGACCCTCAACTCTCCGCCTGGAGCAGGGCTTGCTGGATTGGCGGAGAGGATGACGACCGGACACTGTATTCCCAATACCTGCCCGTTTTCAAGCTGAACTTTTCGCTGCAATTAGATGAGAAGTCAAAGACCACCCGCGCCGGTTTTATCTATGGCGCTAACGACGAACGCCTGATGAGCAGGGACAAAAATCCGTATCATCTCGAAAACGGAAAAGACAGTTCCTATATCCTGATTGAACTGGATATTGCCCCTTTGTCGTCTGAAAACGCAGCCCTGCTGCATATCTTCCGGTCGGGATACAAAGGCGGCGACCGGGAGGAAATCCCGCTCAAAAGTATCGCTATTCCGGCAACTATTATCAATGAACAAAATAAATACGGGAAACACACCCTCTATATTTTCTCCGTAATGGGCGATACGCAAATCCATATAGACGGAGAAGGCATGGAGCATTTTGTCGGTAAAATAAATCTCAATCCTCTGGGGCAGGGAGGAGATTTTATTGCTTATCCGGTGATAGCCGACATCGGTTTCCTTGTCCGCGAAAACCAGATTGCCTGTTTCTCCGATGTACAGATACGGAATTACCGAAATCCGTCGAACGCATTATTTACCGCCCATCGTCATCCCTTCCGGATAGAAGGGCGGGAAGGAGACATTCCGGTAACGATAACGCCCGACAGGAACTCCATGCCGATGCTTCGGACAACCTTTTCAACCTCCGGCCGACAAGTAGCAAAAGCACGTTTATACGTTACGTCCCGGGGCATTTATGAAGTGTATATGAACGGACAGCGGATAGGAAACGATTATTTCAATCCGGGTTTCACCCAATACAACAAAACGCATTTATACCAGACTTACGATGTCACGGATTACGTCATTGCCGGCAAAAATGCGCTCGCCGCCCTGTTGGGCGAAGGATGGTGGAGTGGCGCCATTACTTACACCGGGAACTACTGGAACTTTTTCGGCGACCGCCAATCACTCTTGGCAAAACTTGTCATAACATATCAGGATGGCAAGGAAGACGTGATTGTAACGAATCCCTCCACGTGGACTTGCGTTAATGATGGCCCGTTAATTTACGGCAGTTTTTTTCAGGGAGAAGTCTATGATGCTTCTAAAGAAGCGCCGGTTGAAAACTGGACTTCCGCATCGTATGATGATTCCGGTTGGAAGAAGGCCGTAGCGGTAGATTTGGAAGGGAATATCTGCATGGATAAAAGTATGGACGCCAATACGCCGCCGGTAAACGATTACAGTGGCCTGTTGCTGACGGGACAATTCGGAAGCGCGGTAAAAAAAGTGACGGAACTCTCGGCAATCGCGGTTGAAGAAGTCCGTCCCGGCATTTTTGTTTACGATATGGGACAGAACATGGCCGGCGTCCCGAGAATAAGCTTGAGCGGGATGAAACCCGGGCAGAAAATAACCCTGCGTTACGCAGAGGTCAAATATCCCGACCTGCCCGGATACGAAGATGACACGGGAATGATCATGCTTGAGAACATTCGAGCGGCAATGGCCCAGGATATTTATATCGCGAAAGGTGGCGAGGAAACCATCAATCCCCGTTTTACCTTCCACGGTTATCGTTATATGGAAATAACCGGCATCGACCACCCGTTACCGTTGGAGTCCGTCAAGGGAGAAGCGCTCAGTTCCATTCACGAACTTGCGTCAAAATATGAGACCTCCAATGCCAAGGTCAACCGGCTTTGGGAAAACATTGTCTGGTCGGCCCGGGCAAACTTTCTATCCATACCTACCGATTGCCCGCAACGGAACGAACGCATGGGATGGAGCGGCGACATATCAGTGTTTTCCCGTACAGCCACCTTTTTAGCCGACATGCCGCAGTTTTTAAGAAGGCATTTGCTGGCCATGCGCGATGTACAGGGAGAAGACGGGCGTTTCCCGGACATCGCACCTTTGGGTGGCGGGTTTGGCGGCATCCTGTGGGGAAGCGCGGGAATCACTGTCGCGTGGGAAAGCTACCGGCAATACGGCGATAAGGATATGCTCGCGGAACATTACGAGGCCATGAGACGATACATGGAATACCTGATCCGGGACATCGACCCGCAAACAGGGGTCTTGAAGGAAAAGGAGCGGGGACAAGGGTCAAATCTGGGCGACTGGTTAAGCCCGGAATACGATAAGACCGAAAAAACGCTCCTCTGGGAAGCTTATTTTATTTATGACTTGGAACTCATGCGCAACATGGCGTCTATTTTGGACAACAAAGAAGATGAAGAACGGTTTAACCGACTTTATCTTGAGCGAAAGGACTTTTTTAATAGAACCTATCTCGACGCGGGGACAGGGAAAACCACCTTCCGGGAAAAGGTAATTGACACGCAAACCTCCTACGCACTTCCCCTGGCGTTCAACGTGCTGGATGAAAAAAACAAGGAAGCGGCTTTAGCGAATTTCGCGGCCACCGTTTGTCCTTCCTACTCGCTCATGACCGGTTTTATCGGCACGGCATGGATTAGCAAGGCGCTGTCCGACAACGGGTATTCCGACGTCGCTTACCGCCTGTTACAGCAAACCTCCTATCCCTCGTGGCTTTACCCGGTGGAACAAGGGGCGACTACCATCTGGGAACGTCTGAATTCCTATACCCACACCGACGGTTTTGGCGGTAACAACCGGATGAACTCTTTCAATCATTATTCGTTTGGGGCGGTCGGTGCATGGATGTACAACTACTCGTTAGGGATCGAGCGGGATGTAAGTTCTCCCGGGTTCAAGCGCTTCATCCTGCAACCGGAACCTGACCCGACCGGCGCCATGACTTACGCGAAAGGACATTACGATTCGATGTATGGCCGCATAGAAAGCGGCTGGGAAATGACGGATCAGCATTGCCATTATCATTTCACCGTTCCGGCAAATACTTCGGCAACTCTCTATTTAAAAGCCCTTGACTTGAATGATGTCACCGGAGGAAAATCATTTTTATCATCGGAAGGAGTAAAATACTTGGGCAAAAGAAATGACAAACTTGTTTTTGAATTACAATCGGGCAGTTATGATATTCAAGTAAATAATTAATTGACTCGAATGAAGAATCTCCTCTCTTTCCCAACCTGACCACCTGAGTTCGGGATAAGAATAGCCTATTAGAGCTAATATATCAATAGAAAACATTTTCCACCCGTTAATGAATGCCATAGGTATTCAATCCCTGACGGGATTGTGTGTGTGGGACTTTTTTCTATTGACATGGATGCCCTATGGGCAATAACCGGTCGATTCGTAATGATATCCATCACTTCTTATCCCGAACTCAGGTTGACTGGTTGGGGAAAGAACGATAATTTTTACTGTGCCGCTCCTTTTGAGGAAACAGGCGTTTATCCGTCATGATCCGACAAAAAAGCGACAAAAAGCACAGTAGCGATAGCTGTTTTATAACCATAGAAAAGACAGTAAAATTATCGTCGCCTTTGCGTTAGCCGTTATTTAGCCATTCGATTATTTAACCGCGATCACTTCGATTTCGACCAGGCCGTTTTTGGGTAAAGTTTTGACCGCAACGGCGGAACGGGCCGGAAAACCGCCTTCGAACTGCGAAGCGTAGATTTCATTAACATCCGCGAAGTCGGCCATGTCAGCCAGGAAAACGGTTGTTTTTACGATATCCGCCATTGTGCAGCCCGCTTCCGAGAGGATTGCCCCGATGTTTTTGAAAACCTGCGCTGTTTGCTCTTTCACCCCTCCTTCGACAAAATTTCCCGTGGCGGGGTCTATTCCTAACTGCCCGGAAGCGAACAGCATATTGCCTGTCCGAACCGCTTGACTGTACGGGCCTATCGCCGCGGGTGCACTGTCTGTTTGAATAATCTGTTTCATCTGTTTCGAATTTAAATATTTTTACTTTCTTTTTTCAGTTCGTTTAGGGTTTGCGGGAAACCAGCCTTTTGCGACGCGTTTGGACTGTTCAAAAATTTCGAGTATTGACCAGAAGCAGGAAAAGGCAATGACGCCTGCAATCGTTGACAGCAGGATGTCTTTTATCATGATTGATAAAACCACGAAAGCAATGCCCGCTATCAGGAATATCCACCAGCATTTTGTACCCCAGTAATATTCGGCTTTTATGACAATCGGGTGAAAAAAACCGATAATGAAAAACGTTGCAATACCGATTGTAAGTCCCGTTAAGTTATGCGCAGCCAGGAAATCTATCATAAGTAATGTTTTAATTGTTTCAGTTTTCAGAATGACACGTTTATTTTCGCCCCGAACTGCAACGGCCGGCCTTTCTGCATGTAAGGCTTGCCGAGCGACTCGAAATAAAACGCCGGATAATCCGTGCCGGTAAGGTTTTTGGTCCATACGTACAGCGATATTATTCCCCTGCGCGCGCCGGCTTGCGCATTGACGGTCGCATAGAACGGCTGTGATATGCGGTTCTCCTCCGTCCAGTAAATCCTCCCTGCGCCGTTGCACTGGACGGAGGCCATGACCTGGTCTGCCGCACAATTCCGCAGCAGTTTGTTATACTGCAAGCCGACGTTCAAAGTATGTTGAGGCGTGTAAGGAATGTACTTTCCTTTATAGTCCTCCATTTCATTGTTATAATCAAGGAATGTCGCATGTGTGTAGCCATAGTTGAGGTCGGCGGTAAATTCGCCGGACAGTCTCGCGAGTAATGAAAGTTCCGCGCCATAACTCTCCGCTTTTCCCGCATTGCTCAAATAGCGCCCGTTTCCGCTCTCGACAAATTTGGTGATTTGCAAATCCTCGACATGCATATAGAAGAATGCAAGTTCCACATGCAACCTGTCCTTTACAAGTTCGCTTTTCATGCCGGTCTCGTAATTCCAGCTTGTTTCGGGCCTGTACGCGATGACGTCCTTCACCGCTTTCGGCTCTTTTACCTCATAACCCGGAGGCATAAACGGCTTCATGACGTCATACTGCATGCGGCTCTGCATAATATCGGCCGACATCTGTACGTTATATCCTCCCGCCTTATACCCCTTGGCCGCGGATATATAGGCGAACGTGCGCGGGGTACATTCGTATTTCAGCGAAATCTTCGGCAAAACCTGCCGGAAATCCTGAGTAATCTTCTCGTCGATGACCGAAGCCGGATAACGTTCGCTTAAATCCATCGGCGGCCTGCCGGGTATTTGCATCCGAAGATTCATCTTTGCCTCGGAACGGTACGCCAGTTCCTGTTTTTCGTAGTCCAGGCGGATGCCCGCCGTCACCGACAGCCCGCTGGTGAAAAGATTATCGTATGTCGACTGATGATAAATTGCCGCCCCGTACGAAGGCGTCTCGAAATCTCCGGGGATGCGTAGAGATTCGTCTGTAATAGTCAGTTTGCCCGGCATCCCGAGTCCGCTAAGCCGGTCGAATACCGGCTGCAGAATTGTTTTTATCCCGTCTTCCTTAAATTCCACAGGCCCTTCGGTGCGGAGCTTGTTATAAAAACCATAGGCGCCGAACGACCACTGGTAATTATTGTCGTTCCGGCTTTTTACCGATATTTCTTCGGTGAATGCGTGCTGTTTTTGCCGCTGGTTTAAAACAAAAATGGAAGAATCGGAAAAATCCTGGTCCATTCTCATGTCATCATCAAGATACTGGTATCCGGTCGTGGATGTGAGAAGAATGCTTTCATTCCGGTATTTAAGCGACAAATTGTTGCTCAGCATGGAACGCTTATAGGATGATTCGTCGTTGATGTTCACGTCGCCAATCTTCTTCGTGGCCTCATTGTACAGCCCGTAGGGGAAAGCTCCCTGGTCGGTGTGTTCGTAAGAAACGGAATAGGAGGCGGTAAAGGCAGGCGATACGTTCAGGTATAATTTCAGGTTTCCTCCGGCCGTTTCTTCACGATCCGCTTTCCGCCCGTTGTATACGTTTGTAAAAAAACCGTCGCAACGGTCGTAATATGCGCCGAGAGACAGTCCGAAGTTGTCGCTCAGCTTGCTGTAAGCGGATATTTTAGAGTTAAGCCACCCATGGTTTCCATAAGAAAGGGACGCTTTCACGCCCTGGTAATAAAGCGGGGAAAGTGTATGGACATTGATTATTCCTCCCATGGCATTCCGTCCGTAAAGCGTTCCCTGCGGGCCGCGCAATATTTCGATCCGTTGAATATCCGTCAACTCGAAATCGAACGAACTTTTGTCCATATAAGGAGCGTCGTCTACATACAAGCCGACAGACTGTCCGCTGCTGCGCGCTCCGATGCCTCTTATATAAATGGCCGAAGTCAGCTTGGCGCCATAATCGGGCATATACAGGTTGGGGACAAAAGAGCTGATGTCTTTTATCGACGTCACCTGCCTGGCCGATACCTGTTGCGGTGAAAGCACGGAAACGGAACCGGGCAGCGTGCGCAGCTTATTTGTTTCCTTTGACGACGATGTGACGACGATTTCGTCCATGTCGAATGTTTTAATCGTGTCCTGCGGAGTCTCTTTTTCTTCAGCCGATGCAATTCCATTCATCGAAATAATGCCGATCAGCGACGTCAGTAAAATTCTTTTTTTCATACATTAGTTTGTTTTAAGTCATCCGAATTTCTTTTCATCACGCAGTCCTGCGATTCGTTTTCGATAAAAAGGAGATTCGTTCTGCGACTGCAAAGAAACTTTAAAAGTCTGACACAGGCAATCACTATATGTAGTGATTTTTCAGTCGCCGGACAAATGCTGTTCTATTAACGCTTTGAGTTCCATGACATTTCTTGCCGTCGCAAATTCCGGATAATCGGCGACTACGTTATCGGGCGGGCAATATAAAATTCCGACATCCGCCGCTTTGAGCATGGATATATCGTTGTATGAATCCCCGAAAGCAAGCACTTTATAATTGAGGCTATGAAAGGCTTCCACGGTTTTTCGCTTGGGGTCGGGCTGGCGCAGATTGTAGTTTACGACTCTTCCGGTCGCGTCAATCTCCAGCGAATGGCAGAGCAACAAAGGGTTTTCGAGCTGGTCCATCAATGGCTGTGCAAACTCGATGAATGTATCCGAAACAATCACAAAACGTGTGATTTTGCGTAGCCACCTGACAAAATCCAATGCCCCGTCAAGAGGTTTAAGGGTCGCAATCACATTTTGAATATCATTTATTTTCAGATTGTTTTCATCCAGTATCCGTAAACGGTACGCCATCAACTCATCGTAATTCTTCATATCACGTGTCGTAAGTTTCAGTTTCTCTATTCCTGTCCTTTTAGCCACATTAACCCATATCTCAGGCACAAAAACTCCTTCTAAATCAGCGCAGACAACCCACATGTTCTTATAGTTATAAAATTAAACAGGGCGCAAAGTTACAGTTTTCCGCCGTAAAACGAAAACGATTGCCCGTTTTGTAGAGGTAAAACACACGGAATTCCGAAAAAACACGCAAGAGATAGCTTTCATCTCGTAAGAGATAACTTTTATCCCGCAGGAGATGAAAGCTATCTCGCAGGAGATAAAAACTGTCTCATAAGAGATGAAAATTATCTCGCAGGAGATAAAAACTATCTTGCAGGAGATAAAAACTATCTCTCAGGAGATAGAAATCATCTCTTAGGAGATAAAAGCTATCTCGTAAGAGATAAAAGCTATCTCTTAGGAGATAAAAGCAAAAATCAGCGTATTTTTTTCGGCACTGTACGCAAAGACAAGGAGGTATCACGTGTTAAATATTTAACCACAAACCGTTTATAAAGGATCGAAACTTGCATTATAATCTTTCCCGATGGCAAAACATTCCATTTCGACGAGCCATCCCGGGCGGCATATCGGAGCGAGGAGAATCAGTTTCGGCATATCCGGGAAATGTTTTTCCACAATGTCCCCGACCGTCGTATAATCGGCCATATCGCGCAGGTAGACGATTATATGGGCGATATCATCCGTTTCGCATCCCGCCTCCCCGAGCAGCGCTTTTACGTTCTCTATCATGCGGACGGCCTGCTTGCCGACGTCGCCTTCGTGAACAATCTTTCCCTTATTGTCAATGCTTGCCGTGCCGGAGATGAATATATGCCGGCGGTCGCCGTAGCGTATGCACGTTCCGCGTTCGAAGGTTACGCCGTACTCGCATGTGGCGTTGAGGTGGGATTTTGCATGCAGGTACCGGATCTGTTCGCTTTCCAGGCCTTTCACGGCATAAGCGTCGAATGCGACGGTTGCCTTCGGGTCGGCATGACGGCCGCCTATTCCCGTACTTGCGATATAATGCGTTTTCCCGGTAAGCCCGTTTTCGGCAAACCGTTCCCGCCTGGCTTTGACTATTCCGGCATAATTGACGTCGATGTCCCGGACGAATATCCAGGTGCGGATGCAATTCCCGGCAAGCGTGCAGTTATGTTCTTTCAGTTGTGCAATGTAGTCGTTCAGCAACGTATTCATCTGTGTCCCGGAATCGTTTTCCGGGCTGATGACCGCGCCTTTCCACAAATGCAGGTATTTCCCGTGCCGCACACCGTAAAGCCCGGACGAACAAGGCTCCGAAACCTCCGCACCGGTTTGCAGATATGCCCATAAGGCAATCTTAGCGCCGTTCAGCGGGGGCTGTTCTATTATTGATATATTGTTTCTGTTTTCAGGCAGGTGGTGCAACAGGGATTCCAGCTGATTGGCCGCATCACTTAAGAAAACGCGCCGGAAAACAATCGCAGCGTTATGCAAATCATTTTTACGAATATCCTCCAAAAATGAGAAAACCGACTTTAGCTGCTCCTGCAAGGGAAGCCCGTTTTCCGTCAGCTGAATCATCAGCTGATATTCGGACACCCCTTTTTCGGCGGAAAACACAGCGATTGCTGCCGTTACACGCCTGTCCGCGTCGGTGACTGTTTTATATCGCATCGTTTAAAGGTTCATGGTTATGAGCCTGTCGATCAAGTCACGGTTGTTCGACAGGCAAGGCACTTTATGCTGCCCGCCGAGTTTGCCGTGTTCTTTCAGCCAGTCGTAGAACAGGTTTTTTCTTGCCTGTATTATTTCGGGCTTCAGGAGCGATATATTCTTGTACCGTTTGGCTTCGTAATCGGAATTGAGTTCTTTGAGCGCTTCGTCCAGCGCTGTTGCAAATCCGTCGACAGATTCGGGTTGCTTTTCAAACTCGATTAGCCACTGGTGGCGTCCTTTCCCGGCTTCCAGAATAAACAGCGGGGCAGCCGTATATGCCCTTACGATCGCGCCGGTCTCGGAGCATGCCTTGTGGATTCCTTTTTCCGCATTGTCAATCATCAACTCCTCGCCGAAAGCATTGATGAAATGCTTCGTCCGGCCCGTAATGACAAATTTGTGCGGGAACAGGGAGGTGAAACGTACGGTGTCGCCTATGCGGTAGCGCCATAATCCTCCTGCCGTAGTTATCACCATTGCATAGTTTTTGCCGACTTCCACGTCTTCGGACGGGATAATTTCCGGATCGTCGGCTGTCAACAGGTCGTTCATGGGGATAAACTCATAAAATATTCCATAATCGGGCATGAGCAGCAAGCTTTCGTCCGACGGGTCATCCTGAATGCCGAAAAAGCCTTCGGAAGCGTTATAGGTTTCCATATAATGCATCTTGCCGGACGGGATTAATTTCCCGTATTGAGGTCTGTACGGCTCGAATCCTACTCCTCCGTGAATGAATACTTCAAGATTCGGCCACACTTCGTGGAGCGTCTCTTTTCCGGCTTTATCCAGGATTGCCTTTATGAGCACGAGCATCCATGAAGGAATCCCCGATATGCTTACGACATCTTTATTCCACGTATTTTCCACAATCGCGTTTATTTTGGCTTCCCATTCGTCCATAAGAATGATTTTCTTATGCGGAACGCGGATGAGGTTTACACATGGATTCAGGTTTTGCAGCAAAACGGCGGACAGGTCGCCGCAATGCGCCTTTTCGTTAAGTGCAGAGGGGCTGTGGCTTCCTCCCAGGATCAGTCCTTTTTTTGAAAAAAAGCGCGTTTCGGGATTGTTGCGCACATATAAGGCGACGGTGTCGAATCCGCCTTTGTAATGGCACCCTTTCAAGATGTCACACGTGACGGGAATATATTTGCTGCGGTCGTTTGTTGTCCCGCTGCTTTTAGCATACCACTTTACGACGGACGGCCACAATATATTTTTCTCGCCGTTGATCATTCTTTCTATAAATGGCTGCAAATCTTCATAGGCGGATACGGGCACCCGTTCACAGAAAGCGCGGTATTCCGAAATCTCCCGGAGCCTGTACTTTTCGCCCCATTCCGTGTTTTTTGCTGTTTGCAAAAGATGCAGCAGCTGTTTGTGCTGAATATCGGCGATGCGTTTCCCGAATGACTTGATTTGCCGTTCCCTTGCGGAAAATAAAGGCGATATTATTTTAGTTACGATATCCATATAATGATTAATAAGGAAATAAGTTACCTTTAAAACCGTGCAAATGTAGATATTATTTTTGTTATTGAATAATGATTGATTCATTATTGTTATACCGTGCGCAGGCTAAAACTATGCAAAGACGCGAGGCATCACGTCTCTGCGCAAAGTTGCGCCGCTCGCGGCATAACTTCTGATAAATTCCCGTTATCTTTGCGGAAATTCAATAAAAACTTATACGAAAATGAAACACACAATCTTTACTGTTGCACTGTGTTCCGCGCTTTTTGCGGGTAGCAGGAACGAAACCGTCATCGTCAACCCCGAGTTTGAAGCCACGGATGCGGATTACCTGATTTTATCCCGGATCGAACGTACCGATACGGCGACTGTTGTTTATGCCGGCGTCTATCATTTGCCCGGCTACTGGATTTACCTTTCGTCCAAAGGCAAATTAAGGGACAGCAAGGGGAAGACTTACCGGCTGCTTGACTGCACGGGATTCCAGCTGGACAAAGAGGTCTACATGCCGGAATCCGGGACGGTGGCGCTTGCCCTTTCTTTCGAACCGGT
>JAISEJ010000122.1 GCA_031264155.1 Tannerella sp.
TAAAATTCAGGTCTACTCAATACAAGTTATCCCAAGAAATGTCTGGCCGGATGTCCCCCGCGGAAGGGCAGGTAATAATGTGCCGGATTATACAGATTTTCAGCGGTGGCAGGCAAAGGGAAAAGAGCGGATTCTTTCCCCCGTATGATATCTTTCCTTACAAAGAAAGCATTTACTCCATTCAGGTTTGTCCCAACTAATTGATAACCCAAAGAGTCTCCCAAATCGGTGGCTGCCTGCAGACTCATTCCCATTTTGTCGCTTTCATCCCAGTGGTGCGTTTCGTTGTATTCCATGATGAAAGAGCAGGGAGGAGGGAATTTTGCATTATATTCAACGATGACGACCCTTGGATTTATACATTTGATATTTTCCCATACATAATAATCATTCCCGTCGATATCAATGCTTAACAGGTCAATTTCGCCGGTAAAATATTTGCCGAGTAACGAATCAATGTTGTCCTTTGTTATAAAAGATTCTTCAACGAATAACTGACCCCTGTCAATGGCGCGTTTGAATACCTTTTTAGTATGTGAAACGAAAGTCGGATTACCATCAATCCAATAACCTTTCCAACCTTGCATTAATAAATAAAGCGTATTGGTTTCCATACCATTTCCGATGCCAAATTCAATAAATATTTTGGATGTCGTACCAATACGTTTAAATATTTCTTGAATAATGCCATCTTCATCATTCTGGGAATACACTTTGAAACCATGCAATTCGAGCCTGTTCGGTTCGAGATATTTGGGATTATTTAGCAATGAACGCTTTAATAATTCACTTTGAACCAGCATAGTTGTTTCAACATTTTCTTCCAGTACTGGAAATGCTATACGCTCCAGCTTCTTGAAAACTCTTTGTAGTTGAAAAGTAATTTTTTTGATGATTTTCATATTCCAATAATTTTTGTATATTTGACCGATAATTTATATTTATTATTCAAAATTGACGCCTCAAAATTACAAAATTTCCGCAATATATAAAATTTACAGAGCAATAATGAATATTTTTTTGAGATTTGCAAAATGGGTTTGAATCATGAAAATGAATAATAGTTCATAATTGACGATGGTCAATTACTTCATAATTTTCGAATATACGTCTATTGTTTGTTCCGCTATCCTGTCCCAGTTGAATGCGGTCATGTCGTAATGGGGGACAGACTCGTCTTCGAGCCTGTGCGACAATGCTTGGGAGAGGTTATTCACGATATTTTCGTCATAATGGAAATAGCACGATGCCGGCAGGTTCACCTCTTTATTGGCCGGAATATCGCTTGCCAGAACGGGCAATCCGTAACTCATCGCTTCCAGAAGGGAGATCGGCAATCCTTCGTGCGACGAAGGGATTACAAACAGGCGTGCATGCGTGAGCAGGGCGTGTAATTTGTCGCCTTTTATAAACCCCGTCAGTATAACCCCGTTATTCTTAGCCGATAATTTTAGCTCCTGCGAATATTCGTCTTCTATATCAGCGTCTCCGGCTATGACAAGTTTATAATCCGGACGATTCAGTCCGGCAAAGGCCTCTATAAGGACATGGAAATTTTTTTCGGGAACAAAACGCCCCATGGCGAAAATATATTGACGGGGTTCGACGCCCGTTTCCCGCAAATAGCTGCAATCATTGATGAATACCGGCATGGGGACGCCGTTCGGAATCAAGTGTGCATCCGTACGGTTGTATTTGCGTTTTATGATGTCGTTAATCGGGTTTGATATAACAATTACTTCGTTCGCGAACTTGCATCCCGTGCGTTCTCCCAGCCGTAACACGAATCTGGCCGTTTTCCCCCATTTCTTCCTGTCGTAGTCCGGGCCGTGATGCGTGAAGACGACTTTCATTCCGAGCAGGCGGGCAAACGGAACAAGTAAGGCCGGCCCTATGGCATGGAGATGAACAATATCGGCATTAAATTTCCATTTGGCTACCCATATCGCGCGGAAAGTATGGACGATTGCTTCGAGGGATTTTTTCCGGATATCCCGAATGTCATACAGGGCGACGCCTTTATAAGAAGTAAGGCTGTCGCGTGTATAATTTTTCCGGCGAATGATTATGATATCAAAACCTTTTGACGCAATGCGCGGAAACAGTTCCTGACAGTGTGTTTCGACGCCTCCCTGAATATCCGGTATCCCGCGTGTCCCGGTGACCACTATTTTCAAAGTTTTTTCACGGTTCATTGTCTTCCTTTAAATCGCCTTGCCGCGGGTCCTGTCCTACATCGTACCAGCGTTTATCCAAACAGGCCGGTTTCCCGGTCAACGTTCTCCATTTGTTTTTAAGCACCCACTGCAGCGGATGACGTACATATTTTTTCGTAATCGGAGCTGCCGTGCCCATCATCCAGCAATTTTTCGGACATGTGCGGACTTTTTCCCGCACCATCCTTGCCTGTTCGCTATTCCACAACTCGTTGAAATCCGGTGTCTCGCGAATGTTTCCCATACGTTCTTTCCAGTAACGTTCTTCAAGCCCGTTACAGGGATAAATATCTCCGTAGGGTTCGACGAAGAAGTTTATCATTCCAGCTTCACACGGCAACAACCGCCGGTTGCCTTCGATGTAATTAATCAGTCCCATGTTGAAAAATGCACGAAACCACGATTTGGGATAAGGCTCTTTAAGCTGCATGTTGATGAGTTTCTCAAAATTGCTACACACCTCGTCCCTGTTCGTAATAACGTTGTCCGTTTTATGGAAATAATAGGAATTATGGAATGCGGCGGTGGCAAACTCAAGCCCCAGTGCGCGGCTTAACCGGTACAGGGATAGCATGTCCCTGGAATTATTGTTTGATACCGTACAGCCGAAGCCGATATCTTTAAGCCCCATTTCCCGGAGCGTCAACAACGTATTCAAGCCTTTGTCGAATCCGCCCTTCTGCCCGCGCAATTCATCGTTTTTGCAGGATAAGCCCTCGATGCTTATCCGTATTCCGATACGGGGAAATTTCCGAGCAATATCCAGTATGCGGTTTTCCAGCCATCCCGAAGTGGAAATTACGACGCGCGGCGATTTTGTGAAACACACGCGTATTACTTCTTCCAAATCTTCGCGTACAAACGGCTCGCCGCCCGTAAGGTTAATAAACCTGGCAGAAGGCAGACGCATAATCTCTTCCGGAGTAATCTCTTTTGAACGTTCCGTCGGATTCATCCAGATGTTGCACATCTTGCAGCGCATCGGACAGCGATACGTCAAAATGATACATATATCAGTAGGTTTGCAGGGACTAACGGTCATAAATCTTTATCAGTTTATTATAAAACGTCCCGGA
>JAISEJ010000137.1 GCA_031264155.1 Tannerella sp.
CTATGAATACCGGTATCCGATGAGTGTTGTGACATTAATCGGAACGCCTGCAGCGCCCGGCGCTATCTGGACGCCTGCACGGTAAAAAAAATTGCCACCCGGCGGCAGTAGGGATGTAAAAGCTGTCTTTTTATCTTTTGCATGACGTTTTTCGGCAGCCGGTGATTTTTTTTCTTGCTGAATTGTTGATTTTCAAAGGTTGAATAATTATATTAAAATTTTGTTGTATATTTGGAGTGTGTTTTAAATGAAATTTATTGAGAAACTATGTATAGAAGGTTTATTTCAGAAATTTTATTCCTCTCATTAACATTTGTATCCGCCGTGAATGCCACTGCTCCCATCTCCGGCAGGATCATAGCGGATACGGCAGGCACACCTCTGGAATATGCTAACGTTTTGTTGTTGTCGTTGCCCGACTCTACCTTCGCGTCGGGAACGGTCAGTGACGAAAAAGGCCGGTTCCAGCTCGTCAATGTCGGTAGCGGCAAGTATGTACTGAAAATATCATACATCGGCCTCGAAACCGGGACTGTCCTTTGCGAAGTATCGGCAAATCCTGTTGATATAGGGGATATCCGGCTGAAAGAATCGAACGTTTTGAATGAAATTATTATCACGTCGAAGCAGAATCCTTTCCGTCCGGGCGATAATGGGGGAATTGTCGCCAACGTCGCTGCCACTTTACTAAGTACGGTCGGTACGGCAAACGATGTTTTGCAACGGATGCCGGGCGTCACCGTCGATAACGGCAAGATAACGGTTTTCGGCAAAGGCGTTCCCATTGTGTATATCAACAACCGCAGAATACGCGACATATCGGAACTGGAACGGACGGAATCATCCGAAATATATACCGTAGAACTGATTGCCAATCCCGGAGCCAAGTATGACGCCGAAGGTCGCGCCGTGCTGCTCATCAAAACAAAAAGCAACATAGACGGCTTTTCCGCACAGGTCACCGAACGCCTGCGTCAGGGCAAATACTCGGGCGACTACGAAAATATCAACATTTCGTACACCCACGATGAACTCAACCTGTTTGCGACCTATGTGCACAATCATAGCAAGCAGGAAGCAACCGAAGATCATTATTATACATTGAAAAATACAGATGGCGTTTGGCAGCATCGCACATTTTTACCCTATCGTTATACCAATATCCCGCAGCAGGTTTCGACCGGTTTTGACTATTCGCTGAATGATAGACATGCCGTCGGCGGGCAGTATCAATTTTATACGGGAAAATATGACGACACGATGCCAATCCATGCCATAACGCATTTGAACGGTGTTTTGCACGAAATGTCCCATTCGGATTCATACACAAAGGACAATGACTATCAGCATCTGGTAAATATTTTCTACAACGGCGATTTCAGCGAGCAATACTCGTTCCGTTTTGATTTCGATTACCTGAAAAACAAAAACGATAAGAAGCAATATACGGAAGAAACCATTTCTTCCGATACGGAATCAAGGGAGATAAATGTTTGCAATCAAACCGATTATTATTTGTATGCAGGCAAACTGACAAACAGTTGGAAGTCGGACATCGGACTCATTGAACTTGGTGGTGAATACAATAACATTGCAGGCAATGGCTATATGTACAGCAACGGTTATGCGGACGATAACGAATTTACCAACATGGAACAAAAAGCCGCCGGTTTTGTAAGTTATTCGCATAAGATTAAAGGAATCAACATAGCCGGGGGATTGCGGTATGAATTTACATTCGAACAATTTACCGAGGGCGTGACAAAGCAGGTGATAATTGATCGTACTTACAGCGATATATATCCGAACATTTCCGTTTCGGGGACGGTAAAGAATGTTGATTTGAGTTTGGCTTTTAACAAGCGCACGCAACGTCCGTCTTTCAGCCAGTTAAACGGCAATGTGGTTTATGTCAACCGCTTTGTTTTTCAAAAAGGCAATCCCTATTTGAACAAATCCAACATTTATGACGTGAATTTGCAGGCAACGATGAAACCGTTTTACCTGGATATCGGTTATGCGTACGTCAAAAACCCTGTACTTATTTCCTTTATGGAGCAGCAAAGTAATGCCAATGCGATTCTCAGCACTTATGCTAATTTTCCACAGAATGAAACCCTGTATGCCACGCTGAATTGGAATACCCAGATAAAATTTTGGCAGCCGAATTACACAACGGGCGTGGAGCAGCCGTTTTTCACGGCAACATACGACGGGCAAGGAGTGGAGTACGATAAGATCAGCTATTTTTTCAAGGCGTACAACGATTTTATGCTGCCGCATGAGTTCGTACTGTCGTGCAATTTCAATTACCAGAGCGACCGTCAGGAGGCTTTTATCGAATCAAAGAGTTATCAAAGGATTGATACGGGGATTCGTAAGTCCCTTTTCAATAACACCCTGCGCCTGAATTTAATGGTTTATGATATTTTCGACTGGGTAAAGGACAAAAATTATATGAGACTGAATAATATGCAGTGGGACGCAGATAAAAAATATGAAACACGCTATGCCACGCTTTCTGTCAGCTATCTGTTTAATAATTACAGGAAGAAATACCGCGGCAACAGTGCGGCGCAAAATGACATTGACCGTTTTTAGGATATATTGACGGCATCTGTATGGGTATACAATGAATCGTCTGCAAAAAAAACCATTTCATAATGATGAACGAAGCGAAGCAATCTCCGAAAGCGGACGACTGCTCCGCTTCGCTCGCAACGACAGGACGGCGTCGTAATTACGAACCGGTCGGCGCTGTCGTTCCGCGATATTGCCGGAAATCAGACCACATAGGTAGATGCAGCGGTATCACCGCCTTTGCCCGTCCAGTTTGTATGGAAAAACTCTCCGCGCGGACGGTCGATACGTTCGTACGTATGCGCTCCGAAGTAATCGCGTTGGGCTTGCAGCAGATTAGCCGGGAGGCGTTCCGTGCGGTAGCCGTCGAAATAGTTTAGCGCCGCGCTCATGGAGGGAGCCGGTATGCCGTTTGTTACGGCCGATGCTACAACGCGGCGCCAGCTGTTTTGCGCACTCATCACTTTTTCTTTGAAGAACGGGTCTAACAGCAGGTTCGCAAGTCCCGGATTACGGTCGAATGCTTCTTTGATTTTTCCTAAAAATACCGAACGGATGATGCAGCCGCCGCGCCACATCAGTGCGATTCCGCCATAGTTGAGATTCCAGTTATATTCTTTAGCCGCCTCGCGCATGAGCATATACCCTTGGGCGTAAGATACTATTTTTGAAGCATAAAGGGCGTTTTTCAGGTCTTCGATAAATGCGTTCCTGTCGCCCGAAAATGAGGGAGCGGGGCCGGAGAGCTGTTTGGAGGCAACGACGCGCTCGTCTTTTTGTGCAGACAAACAGCGTGAGAATACGGCTTCGGCGATAAGCGTCAGGGGCACGCCCTGGTCAAGCGCCGCAACAGCCGTCCATTTGCCTGTTCCTTTTTGTCCGGCCGTGTCGAGTATTTTATCAACGACCGTTTCGCCTTCTTCATTTTTGTAAGCCAGAATGTCACGGGTTATTTCAACGAGGTAGCTGTCAAGCTCGCCACTGTTCCACTCTTTGAAAACCTCATGCATTTCGCGGGCGGACATGCCGAGGATATCTTTCATGATCTGGTACGTCTCGCATATAAGCTGCATATCACCATATTCGATGCCGTTGTGAACCATTTTTACGAAATGGCCGGCGCCGTTTTCCCCGACCCATTCGCAACAGGGTTGTCCGTCCGCTTTTGCGCAAATAGACTGGAAAACAGGTTTCACAAGCTCCCATGCCGCCTTCGAGCCGCCCGGCATCATCGACGGGCCGTTCAGCGCGCCTTCTTCTCCACCCGACACGCCGGTGCCGATGTATAGCAAACCTTTACTCTCTACGTATGCCGTGCGGCGGATGGTATCCGGGAAGTGCGTATTTCCGCCGTCAATAATGACGTCTCCCGGCTCAAGGTAAGGAATGATCTGTTCGATAAAATCATCGACCGCGCGTCCCGCTTTTACAAGCATCATTACTTTGCGCGGACGTTTAAGCGATTTGCACAGTTCTTCGACAGAATGTGCGCCGATAAAATTCTTACCCTTCCCGCGTCCGTCGACGAACCGGTCGACTTTCTCCACCGTACGGTTGAATACGGCTACCGTAAAGCCTTTGCTTTCCATGTTCAATACAAGATTCTCGCCCATAACGGCTAAACCAATCAAGCCAATGTCTGCTAAATTTTCCATAATAAATAAATATTGTTAATAATAAGTTTGATAAAAGCGACATAGCCTTTTTACCTGCTATGTATCATTTCGCGGCGTAAAGGTACACATTTTTCCTTAAACCGAATCGTTTTCCCGGCATTACTTCAAACAGCGCATATTCTTTGCCGGCAGTTACCGAAATTCAGGCATGTGAAATAAACAGGATGTAACCGTTTTATGATGTGTGTCAAACAGGGCGTCGAATGAATGTTCTATTCATTGGTCTGCTCGAGGATTATCCCGATTTCGCTTCGAGTTCTGACCTGCTTTTCTCAACCGGCTTGCGCCTGACAAAACTGTAGCGATTCTCGCCCGAGATTTTCTGCTCAATGCCATTAATCTG
>JAISEJ010000011.1 GCA_031264155.1 Tannerella sp.
GCAGGCGTCCATGCATCGTGGAAGCAGGCTTCCATGCATCGTGGAAGCAGGCTTCCATGCATCGTGGGCGCAGGCGTCCATACATCGTGAGTTAATAAGCACAAAGTCATACCGCGTGAAGTATAATACCGGAAGCGGATACGCTCACAGCCTGCTACGCAATGCGCAACCGGTCCGGGGATATGCCGGGCAATTGCGTAACATGAGTTAAATACTTCCGTTTAATTTTGTTAGTTTAATCAGCCTGCATTATCTTTGCGCCTCAAATCGTTTATTAAAATATTATGCGTATAAAATATTATATATTGCTTTCGGCAACATCATTGTTGTCACTTTCCTGCGCCGGTAGCCGGGAAAAAAAAGATGCGACCGCTTCGGATACGGATGTAAAGGTCGAAACGGCGGAAAGCCAGGCGCCGTCAAACGAAGAAGCGGTAGCCGACGACGAGCGCGGTTATATCGTTAAAGTCGGGGATATGGCTCCGGATTTTTCACTTCAACTGACAAACGGAGAATCGTTTAAGCTTTCCGACATGCGGGGAAAAGTGGTTATGCTACAGTTTACCGCAAGCTGGTGCAGCGTATGCCGTAAAGAAATGCCCTTTATCGAAAGGGATATCCGGCAGAAACACAAGGATAATCCCGATTTTTGCCTGCTGGGGATTGATCGCGACGAACCCCTTGCGAAAGTATTGGAATTTATTGAACAGACGGGTATCACGTATCCTGTGGCCCTTGATCCGGGCGGCGATGTTTTTGCCCTCTATGCCGAGCGCAAAGCCGGTATAACGAGAAATGTGATTATTGACGCCGACGGACGCATCGTTATGCTTACGCGCTTATATAGCGAAAGCGAATTTGCCGAAATGTGCAAGACGATAGACGAAATGGTTAAGTGAAATATTTATATAATAACAACAATTATGAAAAATGTATTTATTGGAATCGATCATCCGGCGATTGCTGCGCATGATGTGGAAAACCTGACAAAGTGGTATTGTGATACGCTGGGTTATAAAGTGTTTGCCAAAACGGACAAGCCCGTTTATATAATCGAAGCTCCGGATGGAACTTTTATAGAGATGATGCCGAAAGACGAAACGGAACGTCCCCACCGTACGATCAACACGCCCGGATGGTCGCATCTGGCGCTTCGCGTAAGCGATATGGATGCGGCAATAGCAGCGCTGGACGAACTTGGAGTAGAGTGGGAGGGGCCGGAATTTGAAGCTGCCGGCGGCGGACGAATCAGGAACTTTGCCGATCCCGAAGGAAACGTCCTTCAGATCGTTCGGCGATTGTAAACCTGAATGTAAACTGTTGACACACGTAATTCACAATTGATAGAAATGCCGCTAAATTTACAGAAAAATCTTCCTGCAATAGAAATACTGAAGAAGGAGCATATCTTCGTCATGGATTCGCTTCGCGCATCGGAACAGGACATACGTCCTCTTCACGTAGTTGTGCTCAACCTGATGCCGTTGAAAATCACAACGGAAACAGACCTTGTCCGCCTGTTAAGCAACTCTCCGTTACAGGTAGAGCTTGACTTTATGAAGATAAAAGGACATCAGTCGAAAAACACTCCGATTGAACACATGCAAGCGTTTTATAAAGACTTCGATTCGATATGCAACGATTATTATGACGGCATGATTGTTACGGGCGCCCCCGTCGAGCAAATGGAGTTTGAAGATGTCACGTACTGGGACGAGTTGAAAGGAATTTTCGAATGGAGCCGTACGCACGTTACTTCTACCTTATATATTTGCTGGGCTGCACAGGCGGGACTTTATCATTTCTACGGCGTTCCCAAATATGATCTTGACGCAAAGAAATTCGGCATATTCAAGCATACGGTGAATGATCCGTACCTGCCTATTTTCCGCGGCTTTGACGACGAGTTTTATGTGCCTCACAGCCGCCACACGGAGATACGGCGGGAGGATATACTGAAAGCGCCGGAATTGAAATTGCTGTCGGAAAGCGAAACGGCCGGAGTTTATATGGTCATGGCGCGCGGAGGACGCGAATTTTTCATAACCGGCCATTCCGAATATGCGCCCAACACGCTTCACGACGAGTATACGCGTGATTTACAGAAAGGATTGCCGATATGTGTTCCCGAAAATTATTATGCGGATTCCGGGCGGCCTCTGGTTCGCTGGCGCGGGCATGCAAACCTCTTGTACACCAACTGGCTTAATTATTATGTATATCAAGAAACGCCTTTCCGCATAGAAGACATAAAGTATCTGGGTGATTTATGATAACGGCTCGTCCTGTAGAACTGCTCGCGCCGGCAAAGGATCTCAACTGCGGCATGGAAGCGGTTCGCCACGGAGCCGATGCGGTATATACAGGTGCACCCATGTTCGGTGCGCGCGCCGCTGCAGGAAACCCCATTGACGATATACGAGTGTTGTGTGATTATGCCCATACGTATAATGTGCGTATTTATGTGGCGTTTAACACAATATTGAAGGATAGCGAACTGATGGTTGCGGAGCGTATGATACATCAATTATACGACGCCGGGGCGGATGCGCTGATCGTTCAGGACATGGGAATAACGCAGCTTGACATTCCGCCGATACCACTTCATGCAAGCACACAGACCGATAACGTTACGCCCGGGAAAGTGGAATTTCTGCATAAGGTCGGTTTTAAACGGATTGTCCTGGCGCGCGAACTGACGATTGACGAAATACAAACCATTTCGAAGCGCGTCCCGGAGGCTACGCTCGAAGCTTTCATACATGGCGCTTTATGCGTGAGTTACAGCGGGCGTTGCTACATGAGTTCCGCTCTTTCGGGACGTAGCGCCAACCGGGGCGAATGTGCACAGTATTGCCGCCTGCCGTACACCCTTGTCGATTCCGAAGGTAAGACGATTGTAGAAAACAAACATCTGCTTTCGCTCAAAGACTTGAACCGCTCGGACCACCTGGAGGCCATGATGCTTGCCGGCATTTCTTCGTTCAAAATCGAGGGACGGCTGAAAGACGTCTCTTACGTGAAAAATATCACGGCTTATTACCGTCGCAGACTGGACGCCGTTTTTGCCCAAAATCCGGCTTTTTACCGTTCTTCTTCCGGCCATTCGTCGTTCACGTTCGAACCATGCCCGGAGAAAAGTTTTAACCGCGGCTTTACAGCCTATTTCCTGCACGGTCGCGAGGCGGACATTACTTCTTTTGACACGCCGAAATCACAAGGTGAAAGCATAGGCGTCGTTAAGGAGATAAAAGGCAATTCGTTTACCGTAGCCGGTCTGAAGCCGATACATAACGGCGACGGGCTGGCGTTTTTCAACTCGCGCGGCGAGCTTGAAGGCTTCCGGGTAAACCGCACCGAAGCGAACCGCATATTTCCTCAAAAGATGCCTGCACTAAAACCCAAAATGCCGTTATATCGGAATTTTGACCACGAATTTGAAAACAAACTGGCCGCACCTTCGGCAGAACGCAAAATCAGCGTTCGGGTAGGGTGGGGGGACTGTCCCACTGGCTTTCTACTAACGATGACGGACGAAACAGATGCACGCATCACATTAGCGCGCCCATTCGTCAAGGAGCTTGCCCGCAAACCGCAGGACGACAATATCCGGGCGCAGCTCGCAAAGCTCGGCAACACCCCGTTCGAAGCCTGCGAAACAGTTATTTCGATGACGAAAAACTATTTCGTCCCATCATCCCTTCTCAATGACATGCGTCGCGAGGCGGCAGAAAAATTGCTGTCGGTTCGCCGGATACGTTACAGGCGTCAGTATGCGAAAAGATATGAAAATGACGTTGCATACCCACTGCAGAATCTCGATTATACGGCAAACATATCAAACCGTAAAGCCGAAGACTTTTATAAAAAACATGGCGTAAAAACGTCGGAACCCTCATTCGAAGAAGTACCCCGCGACGACGTCCCGCTCATGTACACAAAACACTGCCTGCGTTACGGCATGGGCTGGTGTCCCGTGTTCCAAAGAAAAAAGTCGTCATATAAGGAACCGTATTACCTGGTTTATAAAGACAAAAAGCTCAGGCTCACATTCGATTGCAAAAACTGTCAAATGCTTATATCAATGTCCTCGCCTGCAACGAATCCAGTCAGGCCGCTAATTAAGGATACTGAAGGTCTCTAAGGATACTTAAAAGGTTTCCAAGTATACTTAAAATCTCTGTTTTCGTTTTACAAATGATAATGCTTTTTCCTTCATTGCCAAATTTTTATAGCAGCATACTTTTTATAGCACCATCCAAGCATTTAGTACATCTTTTGTTAATCCGCATCTTCGCGAGTTACAGTAAAAATAAGTCAGTTAAAGACAGCTATCATCTGCTTGAAACCGATTCCCTTATTTTAGTCCGCTATCTGGCGTCTGCAGGTTATGCTCCACTTCCTGCAGGTGCAGAATACACTATAATATATTATAGCCTTTGAAAAGCGTATTAAGAATTATTACGTTTTGCCCCCCCCCGGATCAAAGCGGCCGTTTAGGCGAAAGAATAGTGGAGCGTATAGAATCATTCAGACTTTTGGTGATTCCGAAAGAAACCTTGTTTCGCTATTCCGGAAAGTTTGAGATAAGGTATTCTTAAAAACAGAAGTTAAAACATATTATTTAAGTCTTTATCGGTAAGATTACCAAAACAAATTTATTGACAATTTAAAACATAACAATTATGAACAAGAAAAAGTTTTTTAGTGTTTCAGCCGTATTAGCAACAACAGCGGTAATGGCAACATTCAATATGAATGTAAACACACAGAAAGAAAATGTACCTGATATTCTCTTAGAGAATGTTGAGGCATTGGCAAATGAGTCGACGGGAGGACTTCCCGCGTGTATGAAAGAGAATGGATGGTTAGAACCAGCAGATAATCTCCCAATATGTGATAATGGAGTGTGCAAGAGAAAATCTGGAAATAGAGGATGCTTAGATGTGAATACCTGTCCATAATTAAAATAATGGCCTCACTCCTTATCAAAAGGCAGTTGAGGCCATTTTACACAAGCAAAAAATTAACAATTATGCGAATTTATCATTTTATACTCATGCTATTCTGCGGTTTAGTCGCAGCATGCAATTCTGCCGATCCCACTTTTCCCTGCGAAGAAACCTTAACACAAGAATTATTGCCATTGCAGGGTATAACCTGTCCCATTACTTCAGATTTGCACATTGTAAAGAAAATAAAAAGAAGTAGCTTTGTGATGTTAAAAAGGGCTAAATCTTATTTTGAGGTGCTGGAAAAATATTTAGCCATACGGAACGTTTTTGATTTATTATGGAATCATTACTAAAAGAAGTATTAATCACCCTTCTCCCCGAAGAGATTCACT
>JAISEJ010000012.1 GCA_031264155.1 Tannerella sp.
AGTGAATCTCTTCGGGGAAAAGGGTGATTAATACTTCTTTTAGTAATGATTCCATAATAAATCAAAAACGTTCCGTATGGCTAAATATTTTTCCAGCACCTCAAAATAAGATTTAGCCCCGTTAATCAATTTCCATGTGCAAATCTAAAGGTAAGGCATCCATATCAATAGAAAAAAACGGCATCAATAGAAAAAAACGGCTCTATAACGTTTTGTACGGGTATAATCTACATCAACAGCTCATTTGTGGTGCCCCACAATTCAAATGTGGCGTCCCACAATTCAAATGTGGTGCCCCACAATCCGAATGTGGCGCCCCACAATCCGAATGTGGTGTCCCGCAATCCAAATGTGGAACCCCACAATTCATCTATCTGCGTAGAAAATTTAATTGCTTACGTAGAGAATATGAAATCCTTTTTACCCATACGATTTGTATAGAACCAAAAATTGTTGTAGAGACGCGATGCATCACGTCTCTACATGTCCGCATTGCACGCAATGATCACGTATCCCGTCAAGGAATGCATCCTGACGGGATACAGGAGAATGTTGCAGCCTGTTTTTTCTGCCGGGCGAAGCATCCCGCCGGGATGCCGGGACGCTGATTTATAAGGTGTGCAATGCGCAAAACCAGGCCGAACGCAGTATAAAAGAGTTTTGAGACAGGCGCAAGGCTCCAGCCCAATGCCATCAACTTAAGGATAGCCCGCCATAACCCAGTCCAACGACAATGCCTTGGGTATGAAATGACGCGCCTCCATCCTGCGCTCCGAGCGCCGGCTAACGCCCTGTGAATAAAATAATAGGCCGTAAATCATGTAAAATAAACCGGATTTCAATTTTTCTTGTTAATTTTGTCGCTGTATTTCATCATTATAATAAGATTATGGCACGTTATTTAGACCCTAAAAACGATTTAGCCTTCAAACGCATCTTTGGAGAGCACGATTATTTGTGCATCAGCCTGCTCAACAGCCTGCTGCCGCTGGACGAATCCGAACGGATCGTCAGTATCGAATATCTGCCGGCGGAGCATGCTCCGCGCACACCTCTGGGCAAAGATTCGATTGTGGACGTAAAATGCAAGGACGCTACCGGGCGGTTTTTCATCGTAGAGATGCAGATGTTCTGGAGTTTCATGTTTATGAAACGGATTGTATTCAACGCCGCACAAGCGCTTGTAAAGCAAGCCGACAAAGACGCTCCCGACGAACGCCCCAAAATGTTTTCCGACCTGCAGCCGGTTTACACGCTGGCGATTGTGAACCAGTATTTCCCGAATAAGGATGAGGACCGGTGGATGTACACCTATAAGGTAGCCGACATAGAAAATCCCCGTCATGTGCTGGAAGGACTGAACTTTGTCGTGATAGACCTTGAGACGGAGGACCTGCTCCGTAAAATCCGCGCCCAGCAGGGTTGGACGATGGAAAAGAAGCGTATGGCTGTCTTATGGCTTCGTTTCCTGAAAGAGACGGGATACAGCGAACAGATCGACCGCGAACTGGTGGAAGATGATACCATACGGATGGCAGTAGAAATATGCGAGACAGACGCCTTCACCCGCGATGAACTGGACGTCTACGACGCTTACCTGGATCATATAAGAGTTGAATTGGAATACGCAGATACTGCGGAAGGTTATAAAAAACTGCAAAAAGCGCTCGAAGACAAGAAAAAAGCGCTTGAAGAACAGGGAAAAATCATCGAAGACAAGGACAGAGCGCTCGAAGACAAGGACAGACTCATCGAAGAACTGAAAAAGCAATTGACTGCAAGATCACTTTAATAACCGTTATACATTATTTTGAGATCTCATTACCGTGGGACGATGCATCTCTAAAAAAGACCGGATAATTGGGCACATGAAACTGAACACCCTGCCTTTCAGGGCGCAGCATGGGGATTTCTCCCAACGGGATGCAACCAACATGCCGTCGCCCCACCTCCGCTGTTGCCGGCATCCCGGTAGAGACAGGGCATGCCCTGTCTCTACATTTCAAACCACACAAATTTATGCTGTGCGCAGTATATAGGGCATGGATTTCCACCTCAATTACAGCTTGACTTGCAAAGACATAACGTGCGAGTATTCGCCGGTTGACGTTAAAAACGTTCAACCGTTCCCGTGACGGGTTTCTCTTTATAGACGGCGATCCGTATCTTATCAGCGCTTCCCTGAAAGACTTGGAGAAGAAGCGGTTCGTTTTTTCCGGAATGAGACCGGATGCAAACGTGCTGTTGCAAAATATTATCCGGGAAAATAAAGCGGCAACAGACTACCGGAAATACCGTATAACTCACTCTTTTCGTGCGTTTGCCCGGAACATTTCGATCGACTGTTCATTTTTTAATTGTTAAAAATGCGGATTTTGTTTTATTATTGCTACGGAGATTATATATTTGCGGCGACATATATCAAAATAGTGATGGTTTGCCGTTGTTTTATGTTCTTTTTCCATTCTCAAAGAAATATTGTTGCTTTTAGAATTATTTAACATACAAAATCTTTCACTATATTTTGGAATGTATATCTTTGTGACTGTTTTTAAAATGTATAATTGCCGCATGATTTCATTGGTTAAAAGTGAAAGTGGTGATACATAATTCAATAACATAATGAAAAAATAAAAATATTATTAATTTAAACAATTTTGAATATGAAAAATGTAAAATTTACTTTAGGTTTGATGCTCTCGTTGTTATTCGCGGGAGTTAGTGTTAGTAATGCGCAGTGGGGTGATCATCCGATATTGGGTAATCGTACATATTTATTCATAAAACCCTCGCTGTCTTATGCCAATGGAACAAGTCTGGCTGAATTCATTCCAGGAACTACTGCTAATGATGCTATTAAGCTTGGGGATTATTTCCAAAAGGGCACTACATTAAGAGCGGTACGTGCTGGTATTATTGAGGGAGATGATGTAAGAACGACTGCTCAAGATTACATTTGGAAAATGTATCCTACTGCCGATTTTCTTGATTCAGTGAAGAAATATCCTGGATATAAATTTTATCAGGAATTTACAGTAAAATTGTCCTATGATAAAGGAAAGGATATTATTCCATTCTTGAAAAGAACTATTTTAACTGTAACTGATGATAATGAATTTATTGTAGTACAAGATCTTTTACTGGCTGCCGATATTAAAGAAAAAACAGATTTCACGTATGGTAGTGGTACTGCTACCTATACATATAAATCGGATGTTTTACCGTTTCTTTTGAAATATGAGGTTGCCACCGTAATATATGAACTGTGGACAGGCGAAGAAATTTCAAACGATCCGGGTGCCGGCAATGCTTATCCGACAATCCCGCGTGCGGTAACAGTCTTTGCTGAAGACGGACTTACAACAACGCCTTTCTCCGGTATGACACAATATGTTGATGCATACAAAGATTTCACATTTGAAGTATCCGGCGATCCGAGCAAAGAACTGGAAATCACTACAAACAATTCTAATTATGCAATCGGCAAAGGCATAACCGTTACTCCTGTCGGCGATGGCAAATGGAAAGTGAAAGTCACAAGAGTTTACACTGCTCTGAATATATACGTTGCATACAAGTCAGCACCCGAAAGCAATGAAGGCGGCGGTGACGGCAGCAACGGGAATCTCGGAGTACAAAGCGACGCCGTATGGGCATCCGGAGGAACATTATACGTCAAGGCAGCCACCCCAGGCACACTTTCCGTATACTCCGTCACCGGTCAGATTCAGGAAACAAAAACCGTCAGCGGAAGCAGCGCCCTGTCAAATCTCCCGAAAGGCTATTACATTGTCAAATTAAACAACAAAGCCTATAAGGTTACTATTAACTGATAACAACAAAAAAACAAGCAAACAGGAGGGAAATCGGTTCGGTTTTCCTCCTGTTTCATTTTATACCTCGCGCAGGCTGAAATTGAGGGATGAATACCGTATGATTTTGTGCGTTTCGGTAGCCAGAAGGGTTTTTATTTTCTTCATTTGCAACTGTAAAAAAATCGCAAATCGAAATAAAACCGTATCTTTGTGACTGTAAATTTTTAATATGTAATTACTATGGGACGATATTTAGACCCCAAATACGACTTACCTTTCAAGCTCATCTTCGGTGAGCACAAGAACCTGTGCATAAGCCTTATCAACAGCATGCTTCCATTCGATGACGACCGGAAAGTGGAATCAATCGAGTACGAAACATCCGAACTGATACCTGAAAT
>JAISEJ010000033.1 GCA_031264155.1 Tannerella sp.
GAGTTAATAAGTACAAAGTCATACCGCGTGAAGTATAATACCGGAAGCGGATACGCTCCCAGCCTGCTACGCAATGCGCAACCAGTCCGGGGATATGCCGGGCAATTGCGTAACATGAGTTAATTAGTTTTTGAATGTGTAACGGCGAAATAGTTAAAAATACATAAGCTGTTTGCGGGGTGCGACGGCAGTCTCCGGCGCATGGTTTTTGTCCGTTAAGTTATAATCTGAGTTCGGGATAAAAGTAGCCCAATAGGGCTTATATATCATATGAATTATGAATTATGCGTGTGTGGAGGGGAGCCTTTTTCTATTGATACGGATGCCCCGTCAGCGCGATGCGGCATAACAGGGAACTGTCGGCTTATGCGCAACGAAAAATCGCGGCGGGAAAGTCGAAAAGAGTAGTGGTAAACAATGTCAGGAACAAGCTCATTCAACGAATTTTCGCTGTGGTAACCGGCAAAATACCCTGTTGCGAAAACTATTTGAATCCGTTTGCCGATTGTGCCTGAAATATTAATGATAATTAATAATTGATATTATGCATGGCATATATTTGTGTATTGCAGGTCGACGCCGGAAGGCGTCCAAGGCGGATAACCCCGTGCAAGCCGCAGGCGCAGCTCGGGGTTGCAACTGCATCCCCCTGTACGAACTGCGAAGCAGTTCAACCCGCTCCGGGGTTGCGGAGAGGTGTTCGCTCTACCCCGAGCTGCGCCTTCGGCCCGGCACGGGGTTATCCAAATCAGACGCCTTCCGGCGTCAACTTGCTGTGTACAAAAAGTACTGCGTAATTTCAAAATGGATATTTTGGAATAAAGAAAGCGGAGTTGCGCTTTAAAAAGCACAACTCCGCTCCTCGATAAACAAAAATGTATAAAAAAAAGTAATGTCTCCGAAGATTATCATCTTCATCGTTTGGTGATGCAATCCGAAATCAACCGGTTCTTTTCGTTGGAATCAAACGCCCGCCGGTCATACTGTTACCCGTAAAAGCGAAAAGTCCTCCGCTCGCAACGATTAATAGTATCCCGGATTCTGCCAGAATTTGCCTTCCTCGCCAACATTCCCGATATTCGTTACTGCTTGCATCTGCGGGGTTGGTATCGGGCGAAGTATGTGGAAATCTTTGATATAATCCTTGGCGTCAGGATTATATTTTTTTACCCTTTCCAATAACGTGCCGGTACGCTTCAAGTCGAACCAGCGTTGCTGTTCGCCGCAAAGTTCCCTGGCGCGTTCGTCAAGAATCACATCTATTGTTACCGGGCCAGACAGGGTATTGTCTTTACCCGAAACGGCGCGGGCCTGACGAAGCTCATTGAGCGTTTGCAGGGCGTTTCCGCTACCGGAAGCCATTTCCGCTTCGGCTTTAATCAAATACATTTCCGAAAGACGTATCACCAGATAATCACGTCCGATGAGTTCCGGCGTGTACCGGTCGTTGCCGGTCGTGCGATCCGTCTCAAATTTTTTCAATGCAATATAGGTGCTCCATCCCTGAAAAGACTGATGATTCGCGTACTCATATTTGGCTAACACTTCCGTCGACTGTCCGCGGGTCGGACGATGGTCAAGGCCGTTGCTCCTTTCGTAAAGAGCAGGCTCCACAACTCCCGGAACCGTGTGCCTGAACATAATACGGTATCTTCCCGCCGCACGTTCGGACAGCGCCCGGGCTTCTTCCGCCGTTACATCTTTTTTAACCATATAAATGGCCGTATCCATACAGTTGGAATAATACCAATTGGAACGGTCATAGCCCGGATTCCTCAATTTAGGAGCGATATCATACACGTCCCGGAAAGAAGCCTGATAACGCTGGTCGGTCTCGTCGTCGAACAAGTCAAGCAAATAAACGGAAGGCACGAGACGGGTAAAACCACGACTGAATTTGGAATAATAATATTCCAGATCAACGCCTTTGGAGGTATTATTTTCGTTGTCATTCGTAATACGGATAAAAGGGCCTCTGGCTCCCGACACATCGCCGCCGGTATTCCATGTCCCGACAAACATCATGTGGGCCATATTTCCACCACCATTGTTGTTGCGCTTAATCATGTTGGTCCATGTCATTTGATTACCGGAGTCGTTCAATTTCAAGCGAAGGGGCAGGAAATTTTCCGTAAGAATGTCCGAATATGCGACATAAAACAGAGCTTCCGTATTAACGCCCCCGCCCTCGTTCGCCATTTTCCAGCAATCCGCATAGTTTTCATACAGCTTTGCCCCGCTACTGTTGATCACCTCGGCGGCTAATTGTGCGGCGGCCGTATAATCGGCATTGTTTCCCGTACGGTTTGCCTTATAGAGCAAAACACGGGCTTTGAATGCTTTTGCAGCCCACAGGTTAATATGCCCGTTTTTAATTGTCTGGCCGGCTAAAGCCGTTTCGGCGTCGGTCAGATCTTCAAGCATAAATTCGTACACCTCCAGCTCGGATGAACGGGTTGCTTCGCTTGACGCGGAAATAACCGGAGTGCGATTGATGGGCACCGGCCCCCAGGTCTCCACCAAATGCCAGTAATAAAACGCCCGCAACGACTTTACTTCACCGGTATAAATCCTTTTTTCCGTATCGGAAAGAACCGGATTGGTTTCAATGTATTGAAGGGCGGTATTGCACGTATTGACAGCTGAAAAAAACAACTCCCAATATTCGTCAAAGTTACAGTTCATATTTTCCAGGTTGGAGGAAACATCCGGGGTTATGCCTTCGTAGTTAATCAGAATCTTCTGGCGGTTGTCGAATCCCGTCAAAAAGATGTCGGTACCTCCTTCGCTCAGTCCGTAAGCGGCTTCTTTTCCGTACCATGCACGCGAATAGGAATAACAGGCTCCCAATAATCCGTCTATCCCGGCTTTCGTCGAATACAATAACTCTCCCGTATCTCCGGTTTTATTGTCTTCCGTCAGGAAATCTCCGCAGGAAGAAGCGCCGAGAAGGGTCACGGAAAGCAATAATGCATATATTTTATTTGTTTTCATATATTTTTTATTTTTAAATAATTAAAATTCCAGGTTAAGACCGAATATAACCTGTTTTGCCAGGGGGAACGAAACTGCGCCGTTGCGTTCCGGGTCATAGTTGTCAATATTACTGAATGTGAAGAAATTCTTCAGCGAACCGTATACCTTCACTTTCGAAATATTCGCCTTTGACAATAAGGATTTCGGCAAATCGTAAGACAGGGTAATATCTTTCAATTTCAAATAAGAGGCCTTTTTCAACTGCAGGGAAGACCATGTGTTTCCCGTAGCAATGCCCGGACGCGGGAATACCGCATTCTGGTTTTCCGGCGTCCAGAAATCGGCGGCAACAGAAGCATCCTGTACGGTCGGCCTGTACAAATCCATATAATCATACCTCATCCATTGTCCGACGCGGGCATAAAGCGTGGCTAACAGCGTGAAGTTTTTGTATGAAACCGTGTGGTTCATGCCGAAAATAAAATCAGGATTCTTTTTGAAAAGGCGCTTGTCATTATCGTCGATTCGGTAAATCCGTTCATTCGTATTTTCGTCGTAATCTTCATGCAAATCCTTTACTTTAATCTGGCCGGGGATCGCGCCGTATTTGGCAGCCTCGTCGGTTTCGGCGATAGACCAGATGCCATCGTATTCAAAATCGTAGAAGCTAATCGGTTCTCCCACGACAAGAGCGCGGTCGATATCTGTGACATCCCTTTCGACGCCACTTGCCAATGCGGTCACTTTCTCCTTATTGGCAGCATACGACCAGGAGATGTCCCAATTCCAGTCTTTTGCCCGTATTATATTGGTATTTAGCGAAATTTCAATCCCCCGGTTTTCAGTTGCGCCGATGTTTGTCAGCACTTGCGGATAAACGGCAGAAGGCGGTAATGCTTTGTATAACAACAAATCATTCGTTTTCGCCCAATACATATCAACGGTACCGGTGATGCGGTTAAGGAATCCGAAATCAAGCCCCACGTTGTAGGTTGCAGTAGTTTCCCAACGCAGATTCTCATCTCCCAGTATACTTGGCACCTGACCGGTAACCAATGCGGCAAAATTATAATAAACCGGATCTTTACCGATAGCGGTTACCGTTTGATAAGCTTCTACGGCAGCGCTTCCCGATTCACCCCAGCTCAAACGCAGTTTCAGGTTGTCGAGCGGATCGACGTCTTTCAGGAAATTTTCTTCGTTCACACGCCATGCAACCGCGGCAGAAGGGAAATAGCCCCATTTATGCCCCTCGGCTAACACGGAAGAACCATCTGAGCGAAGCGAAGCCGTCAGGAGGTACTTGTCTCTCCATTTGTAATTCACGCGGCCAAAATAAGAAAGCATGGCCGTTTTCACGAACTCATTGCTGATTGTAGTAGTGGTCGCTTTATTCATATTATAAAAAAGGCTTGAAAAATGCTCCTTAGGGCCAATACCCGAAAGTCCGTGACTTTCATAGACGGATTCGGTAGCGCTCTGTCCCAATAACAGGTTAAGCTCATGCTCCCGATTAATCGTTGTCAGGTAGTTCAGCGTATTATCCCAGGTAAAGGATGAATTATCACTTTGGGTCACGCTCATATTCGACCCTGTAGCGGATTGCCCGCGCATGCTCAGATAGTCGTCATACGTGCCGTCCCGCGTACCACGCTGGTCGAGGGCAAACATGGTGCGGAATTTCAATCCTTTCATAATGTCCCATTCCCCATATACATTCCCGAAAAATCGTTTTTCCTTGATATTATGTTCATAGCGGCCTTCAACATCGTCAAGTAACGGACTGTAGCCGGCTGCGTATATATTCGGGTTAGGCGTATTAATCACCTCCCCATCCTTATCATAAGCTTCGGCAATCGTGTGGAGTTTCAGGGACTGGTTAAATACCCGGCCGTCGCGCCTGTCCCAATTTTTATACGTATAGAGCATACTTGTCCCTACTTTTATTGCCTTGTTTATTTTATGGTCCAAGTTGACTTTCACATTGTAACGGCCCATTTCGTCCTTCCGCAACATGCCTTCTTCCTGCATGGTGCCGAGGGACAGATTAAAATTAGTCGATTCGTTACCACCCGAAACGCTGGCTTCATAATTTTGTGTCAATCCGTTCTGGAGCACCAAATCTATCCAGTCTACAAAATTTCCCGAATTATAAATATCCAGGTCGGAAAGGGTGCGTCCATCCGGAATGTCGGTAGTCAATATATCCGAAACCGTATATTTACCGGCGGGCGTGCTTCCCCACTGTTTCGTTACATTATCGTCGTTATACCTTCTTCTTTCAATCAACATCCTTACATCATCCAGCGGCGTCATAACTTCAGGAATATGCGTCGGCATATTGTTCGAAAGATAAGCATTAACATTGACCCGCGTTTTGCCGGCCTGTCCGCGCTTCGTCGTAATAATTACTACGCCGTTAGCGCCGCGCGTACCGTAGATAGCGGTAGAAGATGCGTCTTTCAGCACTTCCATTGATTCAATATCCGAAACATTGATGTCGATGGTAGAACCGTATTCCACCCCGTCCACCAGAATCAAAGGCGCATTGTTCGCACCAATCGAACGTGTACCGCGAAGTTTCATCGAAAGTCCCGAGCCGGCAGCGCCGCTCGACTTGGTAATATCCATACCGGGGATACGCGACTGCATCGCTTCCATGGCATTGTTTGAGGCCACATGCTCAATCTCCGACGCCTTGATGGAAGACACGGTTCCCGTCAAATCCCGTTTTTTGACCACACCGTAACCGATTACCACCAATTCGTCCAATAACATAACTTCTTCTTCCAGGACAACATCTAAGCGGGTGGTATTCGCGTCCACCCGGTGTTCTTGAGGAATCATACCGATATAAGAAAACGCCAAGGTAGCCGGAAGTTCCGGCAATGAAAGCGTATAAGCGCCATCTATATCCGTGCTTGTCCCTACTGTAGTTCCCTTCACAGCTACCGAAACTCCAACAATTGGTTCTCCCGTAGCATCTTTTAGTACGCCTGAAATAGTTTTCCCTGTTTGCGCCACTATCACGCCATGAACCGCCACAGCCATAAATAGAAACAACAAACGCCTAAAAACCAAACCGATGTTTTTCATAAATAAAATATTTAATGTTTCGCATCTCCTATTAACTTATTTGACAAAGAACTAATAAACGGAGATGCATCTTTATTAGCTCTTTGTATCTAAATAAAAACAAATTCTTTCCTGTTCATTATTTTTTCTATATATTATATGCAATGCAAAGATATTACTTTTTTCTTATTTTACGTCATTTTCATCTTTCAATGGCTGAACAGTTACAAAATCCTTCTGAAATTCATAGCGAAAATGCAACTTTTCCACTCATTGATAATATTTTATGGCGACATACTTTTATAGCGTCACCGGAATCAAAGTATGTGGGAGTATTAAAATAATTGTTAATGATGAAGTTTTTTATGTATTTTGTGGTGTTTATAAAAAATATAATATATTTGCAGCAAAATTTTTAAAAACATCAGTTATGAATTAAATAATACAATAACATGAAAGAGTACGGTTTATTAATAGTAGGATTGGGTACACTTGCTTTGATGATAGGACTGAATCTGCGTCATGCAGTTAACGGTTATGGGATTTTAGATAATAACCTTTCGATTGAAGTATCGGCATAAAGCGAATCGTCAGATGGACAAACGAAATACCTTTCCTATAAACACTTATAAAAATTAAACATTATGAATATTAAAAGCATCATTATATGCCAGTTTATCCTTATTTGCCTGACTGGTTGTGACAATAAAGAAAAAAAGGCGAATGTGACAGTTGAGGACGTTCCTGTAAAAAACATCAGGTTGCAATCTTCCGATATAACGGAAAAAGAGATAGGGGACATTCTTGCATTAGACTCATATATTATTCTTTCCAATGATGCTCTTTTTGGAGAAACCGACAGAATCATCATAGATCGGGAGCAAATTTTCATATTGGACAAAACTCCTCAAATTGTTTGTTTTGACATGCAGGGCGAGGTGATATTTACCATTGACAATCGGGGGCCAGGCCCTCGAGAATATGCAACGATAAGCGACTTTGGAATAGATCGTTCATCAGGAAAGCTATACCTGTTTGATGGATCCAAACGAAGGGTGATGCTTTACGATCTGAAAACAGGAGTTTATCTGTCGGAAATAAAAACCGGTTATATGGCGGCGTCAGGAATGGGCGTTGTGGATAATTCTTTCTTTTTTTTCAATCCGGATCACAACCGTTTCCCGGAACAAACTGAATATTATCTGCTTTATTCCAGGGACGGTAAAAGAATAGACGGCTCCTTTTTACCTCATGATGCTGTTGCTGATTTCGGGTGGACGGGTAAATGTTTTTATTACAATGAAAATGATGTATTATACAACGGATTGTTTGACAGTGAGGTTTATCAGTTAAAACGCGGCGAGTTAATTCCAAAGTATAACATCACCCTTCCCAACCAGTTGCCGATGAAACAGATAGAAGAAAAAATCAGTGTTAGATCTTTGCTGGAGTCGGGTTATGCTTATGGATTGGAAGATATATATCACACAGACTCCATACTCTATTTTGTTTTCACCAAAGACCGTTTTATTATTTTTTGTTTTTGGGATATGGAACAGGAAAAGTTGCTGTATTGCGGAAAAAGAGTGCTGGGAGAAGCAAAAAAGCACCTGCCGTTTTTTTATCCGATCAAGGGCGTTTACAAAGGGAATTTTTTTTCAGTTACTTCAATGTTAACTATCACGGAAAAATACAAAGAACATCCGGAATATTTCTCCGAAGAGTTTCGTCAACGCACGGAAGAAGATAATCCCGTCATAACCTTTTACAGGTTTACAGTCCTGACGAATTTCCATGATGGACAATATTTGCCCGTATGTCAAGACGTATCTGGCACTGTACTTGACGTTTGGATACGATCCGCTTGTTTTCCATCTCTTGAACTTACCGCTTCATATGCCAATTCTGTTTTGCCGGTTTTCGCGATCGCAGAGTTTGAAAAACCGCTTGAAAATGACGGCATCAAGACGGAAAAGTACTTGCTTCAAAACAATAATCAACAAAAACATCCAAAAAGCACAAACGTCCCCAATTCCGATAGCGGCGTGAGTATGGGTTTTTGTACCTTGGGCGGCAATTCGGAAAACATATGTCATATCAGTAATGGAGGTAAAGCCATTCATAAAAAACAACTTTTTCAATTCGAAAAGAACGGTAAATTAATTAAAGATGAGGATATTAAAAAACAAAGTTGCACCTTAATCCGAAAAGAGTTTCGACGATCCTGCCCTGTGCAGTACCGCCAGGGCAGGAAAAAGGATGAACATAAAACATGACAAAAATACAATTTTAACGAAATGAATTATTTATCAGGAATTATTAAAATTTATATATAAATATGAGAAAAAATATTTTATCAGTAATAGGAATCGGAGCATTTGCTCTGATGGTTGGATTGAATCTGCGTCATGCAGCAAACGATTATGGGATTTTGGACAATAATCTTTCGGTTGAAGTACTGGCACAGACTAATTCGTCCGGAAGTGGAAGCGGAAGCGGAAGCGGAAGCGATTATGGTAGTGGAAACGGAAGTGATTATGGTAGTGGAAGCGGAACAACGGAAAAGGGATGTACTCAAATAACGGATACACTTTCAGACGAGATGTGTAGCACTTATCCTGTAAAGCATGTTAAGTATAATGGTATAAAATATGGTTCATCCGATTTTTGCAGTGAAGGATTCATGTATTGCCAAGACTCTTAATTCAAAATAGCAGTCATCTCTAAAGCCGTAAGCATTTCTTTTCATTACCTTTATTTTGTTG
>JAISEJ010000048.1 GCA_031264155.1 Tannerella sp.
TACTGCATGTCCATCTTACGGATGAATTTTTATATACCGGCGGACATTATAAGATATGCAAATATGATCTTTCCGGAAATCTGCTGAATGCGGTCGATTGCGGAGATGAGGGATATATATGCGGTATAACCGGCGACGCCGTTAAAAAAGAAATATATGTTTCTAAAACCGGCAAGGAGATCAGAAGTTATGACTATTCCCTGAAAGAGACGAATGTATATAAAACGCAATATGAAGCATATTCGATTTTTTTCACAAAAACAAATTATGGGTGCAGTCCTGTGACCTGCAAAAGTCGAAGGGTTATGTTTCTCACAGGATATCCGAATTGGACCTCGTTACCGGCAAAGAAACATTTCTTCCTTTTGAATATAAGAATTATGCTGTTCTCGGACGCAACAATTCGAAAGCTTATTATTCTGAATCTGCTACCTTTTCCATCTATAAAGGTCGGCCGGTGTTTATTTTTTGTGACAGTATTATCTACAAAATTGCGGATAAAAAAGTAACACCTCTTGTAAGGTTAAATATTAAATCGACAAAAGGACTGCTTTATAGAAAAAAATATATGGCTTTAACCTATAAGGGATTTGTAGGGCGTTATCTGTATGTCAATTATGCAGTAAACGACTCATCGCTCAAAGACGCGCTTGCTCATCATCAGCTGTACCTTAAAGATACAAAAAACGGGGAAGTATATCATCTTCATTACCGTGACTTTTTTGATGACATCTATCAGACGGGGTATTGCAGGATTGGCCGTCCTTTTAACAAAGAGGGATATTTCTACTTTATAAAATATAAAACGGATATAGACGGTAAAACAGACAGGATTAAAACGAAAGAAGGGTCTGTTATTATGATAGTAAAAACAAAACAATAAATTATTATGGATATGAAATCGATATTAAAACTTACATTTACTTTTAGTGTTATACTGTTTTTATGCAGTGCGAACGGAGAACCTGAACTTACGGAAATCACGGTTAACAGGGATAAGGAATCCCCGTTGCCGTTGTCGAAAATCACGGAAAAAGTAGAAGCCATAGAGCTTGAAGTTACGGATCAAAGTCTGATAAGCAGGGTGAACCGTGTTCTCTGTTCGGATAAGTATATTATTGTTGTCTGCGGTCAAAAATCAATAATGCTGTTTGACAAGTCGGGAAAGTTTATCCGGCAAATCGGTAGCGCGGGTCCAGGCCCTGAGGAATATACAAGGATCGTGGATATAACGTCGGATAATAAAAAAGGGCATGTCTATGTTTCCGCTTCCGACGGTAAAATTCTTTGTTATGACTTTGAAGGTAATTTCATAAGGAAATCGCTGTCCGGCTTTGGAGGGAATTATATTAATTACGTTCATGACAGATTGCTGGTGATTGTGGAAAAGGCGATAACGGAAGGCCGGGAGAGGATGAGCCGATCCTGTGTGTATATGATGGACGATAATTTGTCGAAAACAGACAGTGTCGAAATACGCAGGATCGTTCTTAACGGCGTCTGGATGCATCCGTATAATGATTTCATAACGGATGACGGTGAAAATCTATACCTGTATTACTCCGATATTTCAACAAATCCGGTTGTGTACGATACGCTGTATCAACTGAAAAACAAGCGGCTGATACCCAGTCTTAATTTAAAATTCAAGAACAAAGGCATGAAAATTAACGGGGATAAAGACATCTACTTAATGAACATATACAAAAGTTCCCGCTACGTTTTTGCCGTCTACAAAGAAGATGTCAATAATCAGTTTTATTATTTCTGTCATGATATGAAAGACGGTGAAAGTCATAATATGAAAGACGGCTATACGGACGATATCCATACAGGAGAGAAGGTGAAAATCCGTCCGTTCGATTCGGATGCAAACAGATTCTATTATTTGCATACAAATATGGGTGATTCCGACATGGAAGAACCCAATCCGACGCTCTATATAGGTACATTAAAAAAATGAGAAGCGCACTGTTTTTGGTTATTGAAAACAAATCATAACGTTAGTCGACCATATGAATGTCCTCCAGGCAATGGGACAGGTAATCTTACATTGAACTCACGTGTAGAGACGCGATGCTACCCGCGTCTCTACCAGCCTTAAGCCCTAACGACATTAGGGGCGCCCCCAGTAATGCAGCATGGGCGCCCCTGTTAATGCAGCATGGGCGCTAATTCAGGATAAGAAATGATACCTCGGCAGGCTCGGCAACCATGTATACTTATCCCGAACTCGGGTTCGAAATAAAATGGATTTTGTTTATATTTGCAACCTCAATTAAAGTCAAAGAAATGGATAATAAAAAAAGAACATATATTTTACTGACGGGAAGCGTTGTATGGGCGATAATCATCTTTATATTCTGCACAATGCCGCCCGGCGACATTCCCCGCATCAGGATTCCCCACATGGATAAAATCGTCCATTTCGGATTTTTCTTCATCCAGTCGGTGTGGTTAAGCCTGCTGTTCAGTTTTCAGACAAAGAGCCGTTACGTCCGGATCATACTCTTCTCCACCCTGCTGGCGTTTGTGTATGGAGGATTGATTGAAATACTGCAAGACCGCTTTTTCAATCGCACGGGCGACGTATACGACCTGATTGCGGATCTTTCGGGGGGATTTACAGGCGCAATAACCTATCCTGCGATATTACGGCTTTATGATATGATTTTCAAAAGAAATAGGTGAAGATGCTTTCCATGCGATGATTCGAAACGTCGTGCGTGTTGATGACCTTACCGTCCGAAAGATTCGTCTCGCCATACCAAGCCGTTGCCAGCGTGTAGCCGATACCGAAGTTCCAGTGAGGCAGTACATACCGGAAAGAAAAGCTAAGATTGACAAGCCGGTCGATATTCAGTCCCGAACCGTATAATTTATCCGGGCTTATAATGCTTTTCGACGTACCGAGGTTTTTCGTATATCCGGCAAAGAAGCCGCCCTTGTATTTTGTTCCGTAAACGACGTTAAGCCATGACGAGGAATGCCGGAAGGGCGTATATTCCTGCTCGCCCGTCCGTTCGTCGACTTTTGTAACGCCGTATCCGCCTAACATTACGGTGTGCGTCTGATTTGAAGCGAGTATGGTTTTTCCTGAGACTTGCAGTTTTTCGCAAGTATAATTCGCATGAAGGTCATACGAAAATGCGGTCACGCGTTCGTTCACGCGATATATCTCGCCTATATAAGGTGATTCGAGGCGGGGCTTAAGCGAAATCATATCGACGCCTGCGCCGGCAAGGAAGTTCCCGTTTTTGTAGTCCGCACCCAAATACAGTTCGGGCAGGACGCCGTCCTTAAGATACTTCTCGCTTTTCCCGTTCGGCCCGACGGAGGTGTAGACCAGTTGATAGATTGCGCTTGCCGTATACGTTAAAGCATGCTTCCTGTATTGATATTTTATCAGCGGACTGCGGTTGAACGGCTGGAAAGGTGCTCCGGTAGCCAGGTTCAGCACGTCGGGCATTACCTCTCCGAACAGCGGGTGCCACGTCTGGCCCAATAAAAGGGAAGAACCTTTTTCCCAGTCTAATTTCACATAAGCCCGACGGAGGCGCAGCATGAAGTTTATATCTGTTGTTCCTCCGAAATCGGATTCTATGTTTGCGGATGTTTTTGCGGAGCCTACATCCGGCCCCTTTATATTCAGGCCTAAACGCGTTGCGAATGTATAAAAACTCCCGTTTGGCGTGGCATTAAGGTCTTCGCCGTCGACGTTGAGCAATCTGTCTTTCGGATAAAGATAAAAAAGCCCGTCAACGACTTCCGTATTGCTTCTTGAATTATAGTAAATGTCGCCTCTCACGAATCCGTAAAAACTGTAGTCGAAGTTGCTTTTTTGAGCATGAACACCATAAAATATTGCTGTACAGCAAAGGGAAATAAGTATTTTCTTCATAAAAATCAGAATATTAACATAATGATTGTGCAAAAGTAAGTTTTTTTTGTATATTTGCAAACTATTAAACAAGAAATTATCTATGCAGTTTTACGGGTATAAACATTCAGGCGCACGAAAAG
>JAISEJ010000054.1 GCA_031264155.1 Tannerella sp.
GCGACATCCAGCGTTATGATGGGGGCGATAAACGGGGACAAGAACTTGCAGAGCGATTTGAATGCGTATGCGAAGGCGAAAATGAACGGGGACGATACGCTATTTGACAAATATGTGGACGAAACTTACGATTCGAGCGCGGATAACTGGTTACTGTTCAGTTATGATGACGGGAGGCACGTTATGATGGATGACGGAAAAAAAGATTTAAAAATTGTGTATATGAGAACAACCGAAAACGACAAGGGAGAAGCTTTTGACACTCAAGTATTGGAAATGAAAGGTTCGACGAGTGTTGCCCAGTCTTTGTATCGAATAATGGGAAAAGAGAGAGCGGAGGAGTTAATGAAAGACGCGCCTCCAAGCGACAAGCTTATTCTTGAAAATCCCGACCATCCTGACTATGAGGAAAAAATAGGAGAATATTTAATGAAAACCTATGATTTTCAATATTTGACGAGCGGGTATGTCGACGGATATATTACGGCAAATCTGAACGAAGACGGAACAGTTGATAAATTTACCGTTTCCGCGACTTTATTGCGGATGCCTGAAAGTTGGGACAGTGAACTGGGTTACGGGATTGCTGTAGCTCCGGAAAACAATAAAGCCAGGGACATATTAACTTTTACGAAAAAAGATTTGAACAGAAATGTTATCGACACAATGACTCTTTTGGATGTTCAATCGGTAGATGTTTATAACAGCATGGATCGTATTAATAAAGAAATAAACAGGGATCAGCCTTATAACGCTCCGTTCGTTGACCATGAAATACAGGGAAATACGATAGCATCGAATTTTTCTTTGTCAATATTAGATATCAACAAGCCCGAAACTTCTCATCCAATGCTTATACAAAATGCGAGCACGGTTGCCGGTTATTGGATCGATAAGGACGGACTTTACAACAAAAATTCTGACGGCGGCGGCGCGTGGCTTCTGCATTGGACCGGAGATGGCCAAACAGACGGCAACAGAACGTCGGACGGCTGCATTATTCCGTCAATAGCGGATGTTAAAAGAATGAAAGACACTTTAAAACTATGGGGCATGGGAACAGGCGACCACATATACGGAACATTAATTGATCCAAGAGCCGGTGTAAACGGGCATCGATTGCAGCAATATCAATGAACGGACGCCGGCTTTTGCCGACGGATGTTTAATATGGCAAATACAGGTGGAAGGAGAAAAGCATGAAGAAAACGGAAAAGATACTGGCGGTAACGCTCTTATTTGTTTTGCCCTGTGTAATAAATTTAAGCTGTGTTTTGAAGGGAACTGAAACCGGGGAAAAAACAAAAGAGGAATCCGCGGCGGCCGGCAAAGAAGGAATCGAAAACCCAGGAAGCATGAACGATATGACGAAGGACGAAGTTCTGGCGCTTGCAGAAAGAGTTGGAAGAGACCAAAAGAGCGGAAATTTGCTTACAACAGAAACGCCCTCCGGGCCGGTGGAAATGGAGGTAAAAGTTTTTGACAAGCCCGAATCCTCCAACTATAAATATTATTTCGAAACCGGTCTGGTATTTCCGGCCACTTTGGAGACAATCGGTTCAAAAACAGACAAGTTCGCGTTTTCGCCCCAAAAAATGTTCGATTCCGATCCGCTTACCTGCATGGCCGTAACCCAAGATTATCTGAAATCTAATAAACAGCGCTTTTTATCCCTCTATACAAACTACTGGCTTTGCCTTAACCGGTCTTATGTTACGCCTAAAATTACCGGATTTGTGATAGAAGGCGGGTATTTCGATGAGGCGTACTATCGTAAAAACGCCAGGGTAAAAAAGATCAGGATGGTAATAGAATCTGACGAGGGAAACAATTCTGAAAAAACAATTATTAATGAAACTTTCGTGTTGAAGGATACGATGGAGCCGCAGGTTTTTATATTTAAGAACCCGCCCAAGTGGCGGATAGGCGATATGAACATATATGTTACGGACACGTACCCCGGCGAAGAATGGCAGGATGTATGCGTATCGGGGTTTTGGTTTCTTTCGAATAATTACCTTGTTCCCGTCAAGCTAAATCCCGAATGTAATACCTATATTGACTGGTATTGTGACAACAAACTGCCGGTAACAGGACGCTGGTGGGTTGAAATTAGCGCGGATATTCATAACGGGATTATAAACATAACGTATGACGGCGAAGGCAGGATAACGCGGCTTAAAATGTATGACGCGTACGGCGAATACGTGGAACGCCCGGTGGAACTAACGTGCTCGTATATTTATTCTAAAGATAAAATTATCGTTTATGATGAAACGAATAACAGGCGGATATGCGAATATGGTTTTCAAGACGGCAAACTCGTTTATGAAAGAAGAAACAAATTTAACCTTTTTGATTTTTCAACGGATGGTTATGACGATAGTATAGAAAAAAAATACATATACACAAACGGAAAAGATTCCTCCGATAATGTCCGGGAATTTGTGGTTAGGGATGACCAATACGGCCATGAAATTCTGAGAATAAAATACAATCAGAAAATGAGATACAATTTGTCAGATTCCGAGCATGATGTTTATGACACCAACGGTGTTATAGTGCGTTCCCGAAGAGAAGACGAATGGATATTGCCTCCGGTACAGTTTTTAAAATTAGGCGGGGAATAAACGTAAGCGCGGGCAATAGCGGCGGCAAAATCGTACGTGAGGAACGTGGCGGCGAGTTATGTGGGAGCGATAAACTTCGAAAAGCTGGGAACCAGCGAGTGGATAGACGAGGACAGACTGGAGCAGGCAAACGAAAGCTGGTACAGCGACAGCACGA
>JAISEJ010000129.1 GCA_031264155.1 Tannerella sp.
TCGAAAGCGGCAAGAGCGGCTTTGGCGCCCTCTCCCATTGAGATGATAATCTGTTTGTAAGGAACGGTAGAAACGTCTCCTGCCGCATATATTCCGGGCACATCCGTCCGGCAATACCGGTCAATCTCAATTTCTCCGATGGAATTTGTTTTGACGATTTCGCGGAAAACGGAGCTGTTCGCTTTGAGGCCAATCTGTACAAAAACCCCGTCCAGGTCAATAACCCGTTCCTCCTCATTCCGGCGATTTTTCACCTTCAGTCCGACAATCTTTTCGCCGTTACCGACCAGCGCCATCGTCTGCGAATTTGTATAAACTTCAACATTCGGCAGACTTTGCAATTTCTCCTGCAAAACCCGGTCGGCCTTGAGGTCTTCCAGGAACTCCAGTACCGTCACTTTCGAACAGATGCCGGCCAGATCTATCGCCGCTTCGATTCCGGAATTGCCGCCTCCGACAACCGCAACGTGCTTGTCCTTGTAGAACGGCCCGTCGCAATGTGGACAAAAGGCAACGCCTTTTCCTATATACTCGCCCTCTCCTTCAACGCCAAGCCTCCGCCAACTGGCTCCCGTAGCAATAATCAGCGCCGGAGCCGTATAAACTTCACCCCCTTTGACATGAAGTACTTTCTTTCCTCCCTCCAATTCAACTTTTTCGACCGTCCGGTTCTCAAAAATATCAACCGGATAAGTCTGTATATGCGTCTTCAAATCATTGGCAAGTTTCTCGCCGGTAGTCTTGGGAACGGAAATAAGATTCTCTATTCCGACGGTTTCCTTCACCTGTCCGCCGACACGCTCGGCCAGCACAGCCACCTTCAATCCTTTACGCGCCGAATAGATCGCGGCGGAAGCTCCGGCCGGACCTCCGCCGACAATCAGGACGTCATATTCCTTCTTCCCTCCATTCAGATTTGCCGTCTCGTCAACGCCATACTTTGCTTCCAGTTTATCCAGCAACTCGCCGAAACCTGCCTTGCCCGAATGAATAAATTCACCGTCGGCAAATACGGCAGGAACGCCCTGTAATTTAAGGCCGTCAACCTCCTCCCGGTTAATCGCTCCATCCACCGATTCATGCTTTATGCCCGGATTTATCAAAGACATCAGATTGAACGCCTGTACCACATCCGGACAATTTGTGCAGGTAAGCGAAACGTATGTAGTGAGATTTATATCCCCCTTGAGCGCTTTCACTCTGTTTTGAATAAACTCGTCAGGAATATTTTTACCTTTCCCGTCACAATTTAAAACGGCCAGCAAAAGCGACGAAAACTCATGCCCGTTCGGTACCATCCTGAATTTAAGGCCGGTCTTCACGCCATCTTTCAGCAAATAAAACTCCAACCCGTCTCCTTTATTCAGACGAACCTGCAGTTTTTCCGAACAGGAAGCAGTATCTTCCAGTAACTCCAGCAGCTCCTTACGACTTTCATGGTCGTCGGCCACATAGACATCGAATATAAACGATGCCGACAGGTTTGCAAAAATAGATTTAACCTGCTCTTTTAATATATTGTCTAACATAATAATCTTTTTATTAATAATGATTTGATAACGGCAAAAGGGGGCGGTCCCGAATCACCGGACCATCCCCCCCTGCCATAAGTATTTACAGTATTTCAATCGGTCGGATTATATCTTTCCAATCAAATCAATGCCCGGCATCAATGTCCGATCACCTTTTTTCCACTTAGCGGGACAAACTTCATTGGGATGTTTCGATACATATATGGCAGCCTCCACCTTACGGAGCAGTTCGGAAGCATTCCGACCGATACCGTTATCATGAATTTCGCATACCTTAATCTGTCCTTCCGGGTTAAACACGAAAGTTCCCCTGTAAGCAACCCCGTCTGCTTCAATATGTACCCCTAAAGCCCTCGTGAGCGAACCGGTCGGGTCTGCAAGCATCGGATACTGAATCTTTTTAATACTTTCCGATGTGTCATGCCATGCCTTATGCACAAAATGAGTATCCGTACTTACGGAATAAATTTCAACCCCCAGTTCTTTAAACTTCGCATAGTTTCCGGCCATATCCTCCAGTTCCGTAGGACATACAAATGTAAAATCCGCCGGATAAAAAAAGAATACACCCCATTTCCCTTTGACGTCTTTATCCGTCACCGTTCTAAACTCGCCATTATGGTAGGCATTTACCTTAAACTCAGGAATGTAAGAATTAATAATTGCTGTCATTGTTTTAAATATTAATGTTGTTAAATATATCTCTTATTGAAACCGGCACAAAATTACAATCATTACAATTATCGGCAAAACTTTTTCTGTTAAAAAATATTTTCTACCCGTTTTTTTAATCCATACGGATACGGGGCTACATTAATATAATATAGAATAAAGCGCTGCCGTTACCGTTTTTAGTGCGGTAAAACAATAAAAACTTTAAAAATAGCGGATATGTCAATTTCTAATCGTATCTTTGCCCGACCAAAATTTAAAGAAAAAAAGATATGAACAATTTATTATTTTTACAAAGTCTGGGAGCACCGGAAATCATTATTATCGCCGTTTTGATCCTCTTGTTATTTGGAGGCAAAAAGATTCCGGAACTCATGAAAGGGCTTGGAAAAGGCATCAAAAACTTCAAAGAAGGTGTGAAAGGGATTGAGGATGATATAAAAACGGATGATTCATCAACACCGGCTGCAACGAATAATACGGGAAAATAAGGCATAAGCATGTCGGCACAGCAGGATGAAATGTCTTTCTGGGACCACCTGGAAGCACTACGCTGGACATTATTCAGGTGCGTTATTGCGCTTATAGTTTTTACTGTAGGTGCATTTACTTTTATGGATAAACTGTTCGATGCCGTAATTCTGGCGCCGACGCGTTCCGATTTCATTCTATATCGTGTACTGTGCAAGTTAACAGCATCAGTACCGTTGATACCTGATTTTTGCGATGACACTTACCTGGTAAAAATCTTTAATGTAGGACTTGCGTCCCCGTTCTTCATCTCCATGTCAACTTCGTTTTGGCTGGCGTTATTGATTACATTTCCCTACCTTGTGTATGAGATCTGGAAATTTATAAGCCCCGCCCTGTATGACTATGAGAAGAAAAATGTACGGTGGGCGTTTTTCTGTGGAACGCTTATGTTCTTTATCGGATGTGCCGTCGCTTATTTCTTCGTATTTCCGATGACTTTACGTTTTCTTGCGACCTGGAATATAAGCGAAGCCATAGAGAACCAATCCTCATTAGAGTCTTATGTTGACATGTTCATTATGCTGATATTTATTATGGGAATCGTATTTGAGATGCCGTTAGTGTCGTGGTTACTGTCAAAAATGGGTCTGCTCACCCGTGCGTTTTTTAACAAATACCGTCGTCATGCCGTTGT
>JAISEJ010000034.1 GCA_031264155.1 Tannerella sp.
GAATCTCTTCGGGGAAAAGGGTGATTAATACTTCTTTTAGTAATGATTCCATAATAAATCAAAAACGTTCCGTATGGCTAAATATTTTTCCAGCACCTCAAAATAAGATTTAGCCGAAAAATTTCGTCGAAGCGTAATAATAGCTTTCCGGCATGAAGGGTATGAAGGCATGAGGGGAATAGGGGATGTTGGCGGAATCAGTACATGTTCTCGCGGTAGAAATCCAATGCTTCGAGGATGAGTTCTTTTTTTATTACCCGGTTGATGCGAATGTCGCCGATGTTTCCTAACAGGGTGAAATTGATATGTCCGCCTTCGTTTTTTTTGTCGTGCGTCATGAATTCGCATATCGTATCGTAGTCGTCGCAGTTGAAAACAAACGCGGGGTAATGCGCTTTGATGAAATTTGTGACCTGCCTGAGAATTTCTACCGGCATGTTGCAAATTTTATGCGACAGATAAAGCTCGCTTATGATTCCTGCGGCTACCGCGTGTCCATGCAAGATTGGGTCGTTGCGCAAAAATGAAACACTTTCCAATGCATGTCCTATGGTGTGGCCGAGGTTCAGGGCTTTGCGGATTCCGAACTCTTTCGGATCGTCCGTCACGATTTGCTCTTTTATTTTGACGGACGAGCCGACTAAGTCATTTAGCTTTTCAATGTCCAAATCCCTGCATTCAATGTCGAACGCAAGGACTTCGTCGAATAATTCCCGGTTGCTTATAAGCCCGTGCTTTAGCATTTCCGCATATCCCGAAAGGAGGTTGTCGTGGTCTAATGTTTTCAGGAACGTGCAGTCGATTATTACGCAGTCCGGTTGATAAAACGAGCCGATTTCATTTTTTAGCCCATTGAAGTTGATTCCGGTTTTACCTCCGACGGCAGCGTCTACGGATGCCATTAATGTGGTGGGGATGTTGAGGTTGTGCAGCCCGCGCTTGAAGGTTGCGCCGGCAAATCCGCCGAGATCGGTCACCATCCCGCCTCCGATATTGACAAGCAAGGAATTGCGCGAAGCCCCGTTTCTTGACAAAACATCCCATATCGCCGATACCTGCTCCATATCCTTATGCGTATCGCCTGCCTTGATTGTTATATACCCAACTTCTCCGGCAGTCAGAGCCGGTTCTATGAGCGGGAGGCATTTTTCGCGAGTGTTCATATCGGTCAGCACAAACACTTTGTCGTGCCTGTGTGATGACAGATACGCTCTAAGTTCAACTGCAATGCTTTTTGTTATTATGATCATAGAAATACGCCCTCCGCTTGCGCTCAGCCAAGTCCTGCGGCATTAAGGATTGCATCAATCGCCCGGCTTAACCCGTCTTTGTTTTTGCCCCCTGCGGTAGCGAAATGAGGTTGTCCGCCGCCGCCGCCCTGAATATATTTTGCTCCTTCTTTGATGAGGTTCGCCGCGTTGAAACCTTCAGCTATCAACGAATCGCTCAGCATGATGACCAGTCCGCATTTTTCGTGATCTTCTATGCCTGCAATAAAGAAGATTTTTTCTTCCGTGGAGAAATCTCCTTTTATCTGGAACGCTACATCTTTGAAGGCTTCGAGGTTGCCGCTGCCTTTGAACGAAAGAAGCTTGACGCCGTTTCTGTCGAGCGCGTTCGACAAGACGTGTTTTTTCAGCGAGGCTACTTTTTCTTTCAGGTAATCAGCCAGCTGTTTCTTCAGTTCCGTATTTTCTTCGATGGATTTTTTTATCGTCACGGATAAGTTCGGCACATTATTGAACATCAAACGTAATTCGCGAATGGCATCCTGCATCTGATAAAATAACCGGTTTGCACTTTCTGCGGTAACCGCTTCGATACGACGCACGCCCGCTGCGATGGAACTCTCGCTTATGACGTACATGGCGCCGATCATTCCGGTTGACGGGATATGTGTGCCTCCGCATAATTCGATGGAGCTGCCGAACCGGACAACGCGAACTTCTTCTCCGTATTTTTCCCCAAACAGCGCCATGGCACCCATGTTTTTCGCTTCCGCAACAGGTACCCGGCGATATTCGTCGAGCGCGATGTCTTCCCGTATCTTGCGGTTTACAATCATCTCCACCTTGCGTATTTCTTCATCCGTGACCTTTTGAAAATGAGAAAAGTCGAAGCGAAGCGATTCGGGCGAAACGTAGGAGCCTTTCTGTTCCACGTGTGTGCCTAAAACTTCGCGCAGGGCTTCGTGCAGGAGATGCGTTGCGGAGTGATTACATTCGGAACGGATGCGCCTGTCTTCATTTATCTTTGCGGTAAAGGAAACGGTAAGATCTTCAGGCAGTTTTTGGGTAATGTGTACCGGGAGATTATTTTCACGTTTCGTGTCGATGATATCCGTTTTCGTGCCGTCCGCCGAAATAAGCAGGCCGCTGTCGCCGACCTGACCTCCCATTTCCGCATAAAACGGACTTTTATCCAATACGATCTGGTACAGTTCTTTATTCTTTTGCTTTATTTTGCGGTAACGCAGTATTTCCGCGTCACATTCAAACAGATCATACCCTACAAATTGGGCATCGCCTTCTTTGATTACCGTCCAATCGCCTGTTTCGACCGCCGCCGCATTACGCGCGCGTTCCTTTTGTTTCTGCATCTCCGCGTTGAACGTATCAATGTCGACATTCATATTATTTTCGCGAAGGATGAGTTCGGTAAGGTCTAACGGGAATCCGTAGGTATCGTACAGCACAAACGCATCGGCGCCGTTCAGTGTCTGCTGTGCCGCCGCTTTCGCTTCTTCTATTTTTTTGTCGAGCAGACGGATTCCGGTCTCAAGCGTATGCAGGAACGAATCTTCCTCCTCTTTCATCACTTTCCCGATCAGTTCCTGCTGGGCGATGAGTTCCGGGTATGCATCCCCCATCGTATCAATAAGAACGGGGAGGAGTTTGAACATAAACGCCTCTTTACGTCCGAGGAATGTATAGCCGTAACGGACGGCGCGGCGCAGGATGCGGCGTATGACATACCCGGCCTTGGCGTTCGACGGCAACTGCCCGTCGGTAATGGAGAACGCGATGGTTCGGACATGGTCTGCGATGACGCGCATTGCGATATCTTTCCGTTTATCTGTGCCGTATGCAGTTCCCGTCATATCTGCAATTGTCTGTATAATGGGCTGGAACACGTCGGTGTCGTAGTTCGACGTCTTGCTCTGCAACGCCATGCACAGGCGTTCGAATCCCATTCCCGTATCAATCACTCTGTTCGGAAGCGGTTCGAGCGAGCCGTCCGCTTTGCGGTTATACTGCATGAACACAAGATTCCATATTTCTATTACGAGCGGATTATCCCGGTTTACCAATGCGGCGCCGGAAACAGTCATCCGTTCTTCCTTGGGACGCAAGTCGACGTGTATTTCCGAGCACGGGCCGCATGGGCCGGTATCGCCCATTTCCCAGAAGTTATCTTTTTTATTGCCTTCAAGTATATGGTCTGCCGGAAGATGCTTCTCCCAGAATCCGGCGGCTTCGTTGTCGCGTTCCAGATTCTCCGCAGGACTTCCTTCGAAGACTGTCGCATAAAGTTGTTCAGGGTTCAGATGCAGGGTGTCGATCAGATATTCCCACGCCCATTCAATGGCTTCTTTTTTGAAATAATCGCCGAACGACCAGTTGCCTAACATCTCGAACATGGTATGATGATAAGTATCATGTCCAACCTCTTCAAGGTCATTATGTTTCCCGCTGACGCGCAGGCATTTTTGCGAATCGGCGACGCGCGGGTATTTGACGGGCGCGTTTCCGAGGATAATATCCTTAAACTGATTCATGCCGGCATTGGTAAACATCAATGTCGGATCTCCTTTTATCACCATAGAAGCCGAGGGTACAATGCGGTGATTTTTAGATGCAAAAAACTGCAGGAACGATTCCCTGATTTCTTTCGCTGTAAGCATATTCGTATAGTCGATATTTTGTTAATTATATGAAAACGGTTTGCAAAAGTACTGCAAATAATTAATTTTGCGCCAAAATGTAGAAGAAAATTTAGAAGAAGATATTACATGGGAATTTTCAGGTCGCGGAAAACATATTATTTATACAATCCAAAGACGCTTGAATACGAAAGGGTTTATCCTTCGGGAAAGGAGCGGTTTTTGATTGTCTTACGCAAGCTGAGTCTGGGATTGCTGATTGGGATAGGCGTTTTTTTTACGTTTATCTATGTTTTCGATTCCCCGATGGAAGCGTTGCTTAGAAAAGAGAACAGGCTGCTTCAGACCCAGTATGATCTGCTGTTGAAAGAGCTTGGTCGGGCAACGGATGTGCTGGAAGATCTGCAGGAAAGGGATGAGCATCTGTATCGTGCTATTTTTCATGCCGATTCGATACCGATGTCCATACGGAAATCCGGTTTTGGAGGGTCAAACCGCTATGAACATCTGAAGGGATTGACTAATTCCGACCTTGTGGTAGAAACCACGAAAAGGATGGATATTCTTAAAAAGCAGCTTTATATACAATCAAATTCGTTGGAAGAATTAATCGCCCTCGGTAAAGATATGGAGAGTAAAATACGATGTATACCGGCTATTCAACCTGTTGCCAACAAGGATCTTAAACGCATGGCTTCCGGCTATGGGATGCGTATAGACCCTGTTTATCATATTCCGAAGTTTCATTCTGGGATGGATTTTTCAGCTAATATCGGGACGGAAATATATGCCACCGGCGACGGGATGGTTATACAAGCCTCATGGAAACAGGGCTATGGCAATTGTGTCATTATTGATCACGGGTACGATTACCGGACATTATACGGACATATAGACAAATATAAAGTAAGGGTAGGCCAGAAAGTTTTACGCGGGGAAATTATTGCGACCGTGGGAAACACTGGTAAATCCAAAGGACCACATCTGCATTACGAGGTTATATACAAGGGGCGTCATGATAATCCTGCAAATTATTATTTTCAGGATTTGTCGCCCGAAGAATATGACCGGATGTTGCAAATGGCAGAAAATCACGGGCAGGTAATGGATTAATGATGGAAAGCGAGACTGTATCCAAAGATCGTTATTCGATAAAGGAAGTCGCCTTTGTATTGGAGGAGGCCGAATCTACATTGCGATATTGGGAGGGGGAATTTCCAGATATTATTTCTCCGCATCGTAATAAACGGGGTGTTCGTTTCTATTCGGAAAAAGATATTGATGATGTACGTTTGATAAAATATTTCATACGTGATTGTGGTCTCACGTTGGAAGGTGTGCGTAAGCGATTGAAAAATAGTAAGGAAAGTGCGGTGAAACAAGCCAAAGTAGTGACGTATCTCAAAAATATAAGAATGGAACTTAAGTCTCTGCAGAAAGCTATAGATGAAGTCGAAAAAAACGGGTCTTCGATTTAAGATATAAAAATAACTCAACAACATAGATTAATTTGGCAAACTCCGGTTAACCTTTTTGTTTTTTAATCTTTTTACTATCTTTGCTCTACGATATATTTCAATAATTGGAAATATTGTTTGTAATATGCTGTTTTTATCGAATTATTAGTATAAATAGGTTGTTTTTTGACATGGCTAATTAGGGTCTGCTGAAAAACTCATTCTCTCACAGGCGATAAAAAATCCTGCTGATTGGTAGTCCGGCAGTCAAAATTCGCCAATTTTTCCAGTAGCGCTGAAAAACTCAGCCATACCTTT
>JAISEJ010000059.1 GCA_031264155.1 Tannerella sp.
AACGCGCTTTATTTTCCTGGAACCAAACACGGTCGTTGTTTTTTTCCAAATCTCTGAGGAAGTCAATTATCCGGGGTAACATACTTTATGAATTGAAAATTATTTTGTTTGCAAATGTATGAATATATCTCTCACCTGCAACTTTTCACTTTCAATTAAAACCTTATATCCCGCAATCAATTGGTATTCGTCACGATTAAGTCGGCAAAGTTTTCCCAGCCCACCGCAGCTTTGTATGCATCTACGCTTCCCGCCGGAACCTTTATTCTAAGGGAAGAAGGATATCTCCCCATTGCATGGCTGAAATTATTATACTTACCGGATCCGGGCGATTTCTTCAATGCCGGAGGTGTTACGGGCAGCATAATGACTTCGGTAAGATTCTCGCAATAATCAAATGCACAATCGCCAATAGATTCTACGCCTGTGGGAATAAGGACGGACGTTAATTTTCTACTATCCCAAAAGGCATAATCTTCTATGGTTTGCAGGCTTTCGGGCAGCATAATCGAAACGACGCCGGCAAATGAGCTTTCACTGATTGTTGTAATGCCCTCCGGTATAACGACGGATACAAGCGGGCAGGCGAAGAAGGCATAACGTTCTATGGTCTGAAGGCTTTCCGGCAAGTTGACCGACTCCAGTTTTTCGCACATATGGAAGGCATAAGCATTAACAGACTTAACCGTTTGGGGCAGGATAACAGAAACGAGCGCTTCGCAATACCTGAATACATATTTTCCAATAATAGTAAGCCCTTCGGGCAGTTTTATCGCCACAAGGTTGTCGCAATGAACAAATGTCCCGTAGTAGGTAATTTTACCGCTACCCCCTACTGCTTTTCCGTCGGGTATGGCCGTACCGGTACAGCCGCTCAAATCCAGATCAACATATTTGTCGCCGTTATCGCCAATGACAATTCCCACGTCGTTCCAGTTATTCCCGCTGTCGAGGTTCACACCCGTAAGCCCCACGTTGTACGCCTTTGCCACCGTATTTTTGGGTTGCCCGGACAGCCACGATGACAATGTCGCTATGGAAGTGAACATCTTTCGGTCTCCGGCTTCTTCACTCCCGCCGCTTGTCCACCCGGCATATAGCGTAAAGTTTGCCGTTACGCTGCTTACGTCGTAGGGGAAAGAAATTTTATTGCTCAAAGCCTCTTCCGTATACCAGCGGTCGAATGTAGCACCCGTTTTCACCGGCTTGGCGGGTTCGGAAAGCGTACCGCCTTTTACCACCTGTGTAGCATGATTATCGCCTTCGGGCCATGTGCCGCCATTCAGGTTCCAGCTAACTTGCCAGTATTCCACGTTGGCTTCTTCCGTTGGGTCGTCTTTCGAACAGGAAACGATTCCCGATACAATGCCTATCAGAACAATTGCAGATAGAATTAAAGTTACTCTCATTTTTCTTATTTTTTATGCCCCCTTACGGAAACGGTTAATAGTTGTCTTCCACTAATACTCCGCAAAGGTGGGAAGGATATTCATCCCCGTCAATCCTCCAAAAGGGTGAAATCTACCCATACAAGTATCTTTTTCACTTCTTCTTTCAGCTTTCAGCCGGTTTGTAACCGATTGTGTATAAATGGCTATGGCTGAAAGGACGATCTTTCAGCCTCGTTTCAGCCTGAAAGTATGGGTTGGCGAAAGGGTAAGCGTTCTTGCAAAAAAAATCATTGCGATGTCTCCAGTCAAACATCGCGATGTCGTTGGAAAAACATCGTGATGTCGTTACTAAACCATTGGGAAGACTTTTTTATATCATCGCGATGACTTTTTTTATGCCTGTATAAAGACTAAAAAAAACACTATGATGTCTTTGGAAGAACATTATAGTGTTTTTCTAAAGACACTATAGTGTTTTTTCGGAGACACTATAATGTTTTTTTCGATTGCCGACGTTCAGGCTGAAACGAGGCTGAAAGATGATCCTTTCAGCTATATCCGTTTATACACAATCACTTACAAGCCGGCTGAAAGCTGAAAGAAGAAGTGAAAAAGATACTTGTATGGGGGGGATAATCCTTCCTTAATCCTACTATCTGCTTATCCCGAACGTAAGCAAATAGGTGAAAGGAAAATTTCATAGGTGGAAGCAGTATACGTAAACCACCTGAATGAGGCGATAAAAACAGGGAGAATTGTATTTTGTAAAATACATTCTGACAGCCATAACAGGTGCACGCAGAACGGGCAAAACGTCAGAATATCCTTTAGTCCCAATACGTTTTCTGTAATAACCAGTCTACAACATTCAGTTTGCGGATACCGTTATAAACGGGGTTAAAATCAACATCCATTGTCAGCAGATATTTGGGATTGGAATCTTTGATGGCATTAAGCGAAGCGAGTTCGCGTTCAAGAGTATCTCCAGACATAGTTGTCCAAGCCACTTGATAATAGGAAGTATAGCCATCATGGTCCGTAACAATAAAATCGACTTCTTTATTATCAATCTTCCCAACATAAACATCTCTGAATCTCCGTAATAACTCTAAGTAAACTATATTTTCCAGCCAATGCGAACGATCTTGTTGCATACTGCGTTTTAAACGGACTTTGCGAAAACATGGGTCAACGAGATAATATTTATTTAGCGTCTGCAAAAGACCTTTGCCTTTAATTTCATAACGGGGAACTTTATACAGTAAAAAGGCGTCGCAAAGCGCATCCAAATATTTAGCAACAGTTTTATTATCAACTACCGTACCATGGGTACGCAGTGAATTAGAGATCGAACGGGGCGAAACAAATGAACCGACAGAATCAAACACAAAGTCGATAATCTTATTAAAATCATGTTTGTCTCTAATATTTAACCGGGTAAAAATATCTTTTTCAATAATGCTATTCAGCACACTTTTCACAAATTCATCGGCATTCCTTTGATTGATTTTCTGCTGATTATAATACTCTGGGATGCCACCTTCGATTATGTAATTCCCTAAACTATCTGTTTTTGATAAGTTTGGGGATTTCGTAGATATAAAATCGTAATATTCAGAAAATTGCAACGGAAGTATAGACGTTTCGATATATCTCCCCGTAAGCAATGTAGCCAGCTCGCCCGAAAGAAGATAGGCATTTGAACCGGTAACGTACAAATCAACGTTTTTCTTAATAAAAAGGCCATCTACAAGACGCTGGAAAACATCAATATTCTGAACCTCATCAAGAAAAACGTAGTTCATTTTGTCTGGTATAAGCCGCACCTTGATATAATCGTAAAGGTCTTTCCAGTTGCCGATTGTGTAAATATCGGGATCTTCAAAATTATAAAACTGAATTTGCTCCTGCGCAATGCTGTTTTGCAGGAGTTCATCGGCAAACATCTGCAAAAGCGTCGATTTTCCACACCGTCGCACTCCTGTAATAACCTTGATAATATGCTGGTCTTTCAAATCGCGAAGAATCTGCATGTATTGCTTGCGTTCAATTAATTGCTTCATTTTTCATATCGTTGCTGTAAAAGTACATGAAAAATCTTAATCTACGCACGGATGCTCTGATTATGATATGTGATATATGAGCAAATATGATTTTTTGTCGTACTTTTGGGGTTTAGGAAAAATGTTTTCTCTGAATGGACCAGGCTGGGTACCTGACGAATAAACTGTAAAAAAGTAACTATAATGAAACGAATAATAATCCGGTTTTTATTAAAATTTTCAGGAAAGAAGCATTCTATATAAGGTATAAAGAAAATACGCCATTTGTTTTCCCGCGAATAAAATATGCAAAGACGAAGCATGGCAAAAATAATACAGGGAACAAATAAAAAAGCAATTCCTTACATTCCACCGCTGCCACTGCCAATGCAACAGAAGGGTTTCCCCTTTGTTCACAGAATTGTATTTTACAAAATACAAAAAACGGATAGAATTGTATTTTGTAAAATACATTTTGTATCTTCGTGAAAATTTCCAAGGGTATGAAGCAATTATTTTCAGCGTTTTATCGCAAGTTGGAAGAAACGAATATGCGTTTTGAGCGCTATCTGAAAAGTCAAATTGACTGGAACAACCGTCTGACAGCCATAACAGGTGCGCGAGGAACGGGCAAAACCACCCTGTTGCTGCAACATATAAAAGAAACCTTCGGCAATGCCCCGCAAGACGTATTGTATGTCAGTTTAGACAATATATATTTCAGTGTTAATAATTTATATTCGATGGCTAACGATTTTTATCTGCTCGGTGGGAAAGAACTGTACCTCGACGAAGTGCATAAATATCCGGCCTGGGCACAGGAAATCAAGAATATTTACGATGATTTTCCAAAACTGAAAGTGATTTTTACCGGCTCGTCCATATTGCAGATATTCAAGGCAAATGCAGATTTGAGCCGCCGTGTAAGGCATTTTCAGTTATATGGATTGTCGTTCCGCGAATTTTTGATTTTTGAGGGTTTATTGCAAAAAACACAACAACCGTTTTCGCTCGCCGAGATTCTTGAAAATCATGTTTCCATTGCACAGAAATTGATACGGGAAATCACGCCTTTACCTGCCTTTCAAAAATATTTGCAATATGGATATTATCCGTATTATCAGGAAGATATAGCAGGTTATGGCGAGCGTGTGCTGCAAACATTCAATGCCATAATGGAAAGCGACTTGCCGAATGTGGAAAGCATTGACTTTTACTCAATCAACCGGATAAAAAAGTTGTTTTACATACTCTCGGAAATGGCGCCTTATACGCCAAATATTTCTCAACTCAGCCAGCAGGTTGATGTAACCCGTGCAAGTTTAATTAATTATCTTTCGCTGCTTGAAAAAGCACACGCCATTTTATTGCTGAGAAAAAAGGCGACAGGCCTGCGGCAAATGGTAAAACCTGAAAAAATATACCTGCAAAATTCAAATTACAGCTATGCGCTTTCGGCAGAAAGTCCCGAGACGGGAACTGTGCGCGAAACTTTTTTTTACAACCAACTGCAACCGAATTACGATGTTGCGTACACAGAAGAAACCGATTTCTGCATCGACGGAAAGTACTATTTTGAAATTGGCGGAAAAAATAAAACTACACGGCAAATCAAGGATTTAAGCAATGCTTACCTTGCACTCGACGGTATTGCGACCGGTTTTCGTAACGAAATACCACTATGGCTGTTTGGCCTGTTATATTAAGAACAGTATTCTCTAAAATACAAAATATGGATAGTAATATGGAAAAGAAAGTTGTATTTATCACCGGCGCTTCTTCCGGGATAGGGCGTGCGACGGCGTTGTTGCTGGCTAAGCATAATTATACGGTTTACGGTGCGGCGCGACGGATCGGGCGACTGACGGAACTCGAATCGCAAGGCGTCAAACCGGTCGTCATGGACGTGACCGATGAAATATCCGTCAGTGCTGCGATAGATGAAGTGATTGGGAACGAAGGCCGGATCGACGTTTTAATCAACAATGCAGGCTACGGCGAATACGGCGCGATAGAAGACGTAAGTATGGAGAACGCAAGGAAGCAGATGGATGTAAACCTGTTCGGATTGGCTCGTGTCACGCAGTTGGTCGTTCCCCATATGCGCAAACAAAAGAGCGGGAAAATCGTGAACATCACTTCTATCGGCGGCAAAGTGGCAACGCCCATGGGTGGATGGTATTATGCAAGCAAGTTTGCGGTAGAAGGCTTGAGCGACAGCCTGCGACTGGAAGTCCGGCAGTTTGGCATTGACGTCATCCTGATTGAAC
>JAISEJ010000087.1 GCA_031264155.1 Tannerella sp.
CAGGCGAGTATCAAAGAATTTTTACAGGTCGCACGGATGATAGAAAACCGTCAGACCGAAATTATTCGCTATTTTGAAAATGGCTTAACCAATGCCAAAGCCGAAAATCTTAACGGTAATATTCAACGCTTCATCGCCAACAATTCTGGAATCAGAAACAGAGGCTTTTTTCTTTATCGATTGCAGGTCTATCCGGCACCTCAAAAAAAGATTTAGCCATATTTTCTGAAAACAGGCGGCGTTCAGGCAACGCAAAACAAAAGTTTGCTTTTATTTTGCAGTGCGCTTAACTTACAGTATCTTTGTACTCAGTAAACAAAAAAATCATGGCGGATACGAAAGAACAATTAATCATGGCAGATACGAAAGAACAATTTGAGACGGTTATCAAGCTGTGTCGCGGGATATTTGAGAGGAAACTCGAAGACTACGGCCCCTCCTGGCGCATTATGCGTCCCGAATCCATAACAGACCAGATTCTCATAAAGGCTAAACGCATAAGAAGCCTCGAGATCAAAAAAGAACACAAGATAAACGAAGGGATAAAACCCGAATTTACCGGGATTGTGAATTATGGCATCATCGGACTCATACAATTAGACCTCGGCTTTTCGGACAATGCGGATATCACAACCGCAGAGGCTGTCGGCCTGTACGATAAGCACATGACCGCGACAAAAGAACTCATGTATGCGAAGAACCATGACTACGACGAGGCCTGGCGCCTGATGAGGGTAAGCTCGTACACGGACCTGATACTAACGAAGCTGAATCGCGTGAAAGAAATTGAAAATAACGAAGGAAAGGTTGCCGTTTCCGAAGGTATCGGTTCGAATTATCAGGATATGGTCAATTATGCTTTGTTCGGACTAATCAAACTGACCTGCGAACAGGATTTGCCGAACGGACAACTCAATTGTTAACATGCTACCATCGAAAATATATAAATTTTATGAAATCAGTAGACTATCGAAAAATTATTACCGAAATATGCCGCGTAATACTTGGAGCAACTTTCCTGTTTTCCGGGACAGTAAAAGCGATTGACCCGGTAGGGGGCGGCATAAAGATTGAAGATTACTTCGGCGCTTTCGGCCTTACCGCCTTTAATCCGGTCGCAACGCTGATCGCCGTAAACCTCTCCGCCGTTGAATTTATGCTGGGACTGTGCATCCTCATGGCCGTCTACCGCAAGCTGACCACGATATGCATCCTGGCATTCATGTCCTTCATGACATTGCTTACGCTATACCTGGCCATATTTAACCCCGTACACGATTGCGGATGTTTCGGCGACGCCTTCATCATAACAAACTGGCAAACATTTTTCAAAAACTTCCTGATTCTCCTCCCGGCGTCTATTGTGACATTCATTCATCACAAGCGGATGACGCCGGTATATACGTATAAAGCCTACTGGTTTGCGGTTCTTTTTGCATACATATTCCCCGTCTGGTTTTCATACTACAATTATAATCATTTGCCGATAGAAGATTTCCGCCCGTACAAAATCGGGGCGAACATCCCCGAACTCATGTCATTCCCCGAAGATGCACAGCAGGATGAATATCAGTATATTTACGAGAAGAACGGAGAAAAGAAAGCATTCGCGCCCGAGACGGCTCCCGCAGGAGATTCTACATGGCGTTATGTTGAAGCCAAACTTGTCAAACCGGGCTATGTCCCGCCCATAACATCATTCGAAATATATAATCGTATGGGAGATAATATTGCAGAAGAAATATTGTCGGCAGAAAACGGTATTTTCCTCCTCATCTCCGCCAAAATCGAAAAGGCGAGCGATAAAAAAATAGATGAAATAAATAACATATACGATTATGCGCAGGAACACAATATCGCGTTCTATTGCGTCACAAGTTCTACGGAAGAAGACGCCAAAACGTGGATAAATAATACCGGTGCGGAATATCCGTTCCTGACGGCCGACGATGTAACACTGAAGACAATCATACGCGCGAATCCGGGACTTGTCTTAATGAAATCCGGTACGATTCTTAAAAAATGGCACTACAACGATATCCCTTCCGAAGATGAGGCAAATGCCGTGATAGACAGACTTCTTAATTCGCCGGACAAAGAAACGGGAAAAGAAAATTCCCCATGGATATGGATAATAGGTTGCTTTACATTACCTTTGCTGCTCGTTTGGATATACGATTATCTGCGCAACAGGAGAAAATCAAAATCGGAAGAAGACAAATAAATACGAATACTTTTTAAATAACTAAGAAAATGAGAAAGAACATTGTAGCAGGAAACTGGAAAATGAACACTACCCTCGCCGAGGGAATAGCGCTTGCGGAAGGATTAAACAACGCATTGAAGGGCAAAGCAACAAACTGTGATGTCGTCATAGGAACGCCTTTTACACACCTCGCAAGCATCGTTGCAAAAATCGACACAACGAAAATCGGCGTAGCTGCCGAAAACTGTGCGGACAAGGGAAAAGGCGCATATACCGGCGAGGTATCTGCAGCCATGGTTGCTTCTACGGGAGCCAAATATGTCATATTAGGCCATTCCGAACGTCGCGCTTATTATCACGAAACACCCGGCATATTGAAGGAAAAAGTAGAATTGGCTTTGGCAAACGGCCTCACTCCCATATTCTGCATCGGCGAAATTCTCAAAGAACGCGATGCGGACAAGCATTTTGAAGTTGTTGAAGAACAAATAAAAAAGTCGCTTTTTGATTTATCCGCCGCTGATTTCGGCAAAATAGTACTTGCTTACGAGCCTGTATGGGCTATCGGAACCGGCAAAACGGCAACCGCAGCGCAGGCTCAGGAAATGCACGCCCATATCCGTAAAACGATTGCGGCAAAATACGGCGAAGGTGCAGCAAACGACACATCCATACTATACGGCGGCAGCTGTAATGCCGATAATGCAAAAGAACTTTTCTCCAACCCCGATGTAGACGGCGGACTTATCGGCGGAGCGTCGTTGAGCGTGGAGAAATTCATGCCGATCATTGAAGCTTTTGATAAATAAAATACATTTCTACCCACTGCCCTCCGGCACATCTGCGAGGGCGGTTTTTTTATTTAAACAACAGGAGATTTTTAATTACTTACGTCTATGACACACAGATTTCTTTTCATATTATTTTCCATGTCCGTTACGATGATAGCCGGAAACCATTTATTATGCGCTCAATCTCCGCAATTTTCGATTTTCGATTCATTTGAAATGTCGACGAAGCCGGGAGAAGGGACGGTTGTGATCCATCAGTCGGAATCTTTGAGACAACTTGTTGGCACACGTATAGACAGCGAAAACATAGATGTAATAAATGGAAAAACATACCTGATCACCCAAGGATACCGGGTGCAGGTTTATTCCGGGAACAACCAGCGGACGTCAAAAGGAGAAGCCTTTGAAAAACAAGCCAAAATAAAAGAGTTATACCCCGACGTCGAAGCCTACGTAACTTACATGGCGCCGTTCTGGATACTTCACGTAGGCGACTACCGTTCTTTCGAAGAAGCCGCGTACATGCATCGTATCCTGAGAGAGGCTTTTCCGCAGAATAAAAACGAAATAAAAATTATCGAAGACGACATCCGGCTGCTTTTAAACTAACCGGACAGATATTAATCCGACAGATGAAACCCACATCTCCCGAAATAACACAGACGCTATCCGGACATTACCGGGAAATCATTCGTTTGCTGGGTGAAAACCCCAACCGTGAAGGCCTGAAAAAATCGCCGGAAAGAGTAGCCAAAGCCATGCAATTCATGCTGCAGGGGTATGACAAGGATCCCGTGGAAGTCCTCCGGTCTGCCATGTTCCTTGAAGAAGACTATAAACAAATGGTGATCGTGAAAGATATTGATTTCTTCTCCCTTTGCGAACATCACATGTTGCCGTTTTTCGGCAAAGTGCACGTAGCGTATATACCCCGTAAATACATCACCGGATTAAGTAAAATTCCGCGTGTCGTAGACATTTTCGCACGCAGGCTGCAGATCCAGGAGCGGATGACGTTACAGATAAAAGAATGTATTCAGAATACGTTGAATCCTTTAGGCGTAATGGTCGTCATCGAAGCGCAGCACATGTGCATGCAAATGCGCGGAGTGGAAAAACAAAATTCGTTGACGACAACTTCGGATTTCACCGGCTCTTTCCAACAGGCAAAAACACGGGTAGAATTTATGAACCTGATCAAAAAATAGCAGCATCCCGGCTGCCGGCGCGGGATGCGCTTTATCGGCGCCCTTCCGACGCATAGGCTTCCAATGCGTTTTTCACCGATCCGTGGAGCATTAATAATGATTTCGCATGTTCGTAATCAATCCCCAGTTTGCCGGCAATCATACGCGTACCGCGATCAATTAGCTTTTTGCTTGTCAACTGCATATTAACCATCCTGTTGCCTTCTACGCGACCCATTTTTATCATAACCGATGTGGATATCATATTAAGAATCATTTTTTGCGCCGTACCGGATTTCATACGCGAACTGCCGGTCACAAACTCAGGCCCTACGGTAATTTCTATCGGAATATCCGCTTCCGCAGCCACAGGAGAATCGGGATTACTCGTTATGCAGCCCGTAAGTATGCCATGCGCACGCGCCTCGCGCAATGCACCGGTCACATACGGCGTCGTCCCCGAAGCGGCAATGCCGATTACCGTATCCTTATCATTTATATGATACCCGGCAAGCTCCTGCCAGCCCCTTTCGGGATCGTCCTCCGCTTTTTCCACCGGCGAACGCAAAGCCTTGTCTCCACCGGCTATCAAACCGATGATCCGGGTAGGAGGCATACCGAATGTAGGAGGAATTTCGGAAGCGTCAAGCACTCCGAGACGTCCGCTTGTGCCGGCTCCGATATAAAAGATACGCCCGCCTTCACACATACGGGCAACAATCCGTTCCGCCAACTCCTCTATACGGGGAATAGCTTCGCGCACCGCAACAGCGACCTTGCTGTCCTCTTCATTCATACATTCGAGCAACTCGCGAACGGTTTTTTTCTCAAGGTCATCATACAGAGATGATTCTTCGGTTATCTTTCTAAACGCCATACATTATAATAATCAATCAATCCTTTCATCGGACTCTTTATAACTTTACCGATACGTATGCCTGCCGACTCGACCGTTTCTTCCAGTATTTCCTTATATTGGTACGCTATCGAACCGGCAAAATTAACGGCATATTCTTTATAATCATACTGCATGACATTACGTGTAATAAACGACTTGAATGCATTAACCAGGATAAGGCGGATTTCAGGTTCGTTTACATGTTCGTATAAAAAGGGCGAGAAACCGGCAAGAAAACGATTGGGAAAAGGTTTTTTATAAACATGATCCAGAATATCCGCCTGCGTTATATGGAAGCGCTCAAAGAATAGATCCCTCAACGGTTTGGATAAAATCTCCTTTAATACGTCGCCGACCAGTATACGCCCCAGCATCACGCCTCCGCCTTCGTCTCCAAGAATATATCCCAAAGGAGGAATATTTTTTACGATCTTATTGCCGTCATAAAAGCATGAATTTGAACCCGTACCTAAAATGCAGGCGATGCCGGCCTCATGTCCGCAGGTACTGTGCGCCGCAGCCAGCAAGTCGGAATAGACATTAATCTCGCAGGCGGGCATACACGAAGAGATGGCCCCCCGCATTATTTCAACCTTATCGAAAACGCAGCCGGCGCCGTAAAAATATACTCTATCAATAGAATCGTTATTCACGGAAAAGGTTTTCATCTCATGAAACAAAACGTTTTCTATTTCCTTTTGTATATCTTCATACGACTGAAAATACGGATTCAATCCTTTTGTACACGCCGATCCGATAACTGTGCTCCCTCTGACGACAAGCCAGTCGGTTCGTGTAGTTCCGCTATCGACAATTAAATTTGTATCCATCATAAATCAAAATATTAATCATATCACGAAAGGGATGTTTTTTCTCTCCTCGAAAAGAACCACATCCCGATAAAAGTAAACAGAGCATTGAAAATCAAAAGCTCATAACTGAATTTATAACCGTCAAACCATCTCTCCGAATTTGACTGCAAAACATAACAAATAATCGGGGAGACGATTGCCGTAAACGGTATCAGCCCGTCCCGCACACGCCGTTTCATAACTATGCCGAACGCAAACATTCCCAGGATAGGGCCGTAGGTATAGCTTGCCAGCGTGTATACGGCGTCAATCACACTTGTGTTGTTCAGCAGGCCGAACACGTAGATGACGATTCCCATGACGACTGCCATGCCGGCATGAACACGCTTGCGGATTTTTCGTACATCGTCTTCGCTTTTGCCTCCGGCGCCGAGAATATCTATCGTAAAAGAAGTTGTGAGAGCCGTCAGAGCGGAACCGGCCGTAGAGTAAGCCGAAGAAATAAGTCCCGTTATGAAAAGAATACCTACAACGACCGGGAAATAACCTCCCGTAGCAATCACAGGGAATAGTTCATCGCTCTTCTCCGGCAGCGCGATATGACGTTCCGCCGCATATAAATAAAGCAATACCCCCAACATAAGGAACAGCATATTGATGAAGAACTGGAAGACGGCGCTCGTTATCATATTCTTCTGCGAATCTTTCGGATTGCGGCAACTCAGGTTCCGCTGCATCATATCCTGATCCAGGCCTGTCATCGCTATCACCGTAAAGATACCTGCAAAAAACTGTTTGAAAAAGAATCTTTTATCATTTATATCGTCAAAGAAAAACATTTGCGACAGTTCGCTGCTGTTGATGGCAGAGAGCATGCTCCCCAAACCGAAATTCAGATCGGAAGCAATGTAGTAAATGCACAAAACAACGGAAACTACAAGGCAAAAAGTCTTCAGGGAATCCGTCCAGATAAGCGATTTCACACCGCTCCTAAACGTATAGAGCCAGACAAGCACAACCGTACACATCACATTGAGCAGAAACGGAAGGTGGAGCGGACCAAAAACAAGCAACTGCAGTGTGAGGCAAACCAGGAACAAGCGCACCGAAGCGCCGAGCATCTTCGATATAAAAAAGAACCACGCACCCGTTTTATGCGAGGACATGCCGAAACGATTTTCAAGATAACCGTATATGGATACGAGATTCATTTTATAAAATAACGGAACCAGAACATACGCGATGAGAAACTGCCCGACTACAAACCCCAGTATCATTTGTAAATAAGCGAAACCGCTTGCCTGAACCATGCCGGGTACAGACACAAACGTCACGCCCGAAATGCTCGACCCGATCATGGCAAACGCAACCATAAACCAGGATGATTTGCGGTTACCGACAAAAAAACCCTGATTGTCGCTTCTCCGTCCCGCTATATACGAAACCAGAAATAATAACACAAAATAAACGGCAATCGTTACTGAAACAAATATTGGATCCATAGGTTAATTTTAAAAATCGGAGTTGCAAAGATAATCCGCAATTTCATTTCAGGAAACTTTTTTTTGTTTTATTTTATTTCATGAGCTATTATTACGTTTTTAAACGCGCTTTTCATTTGGAAAAATAAAATCAAACCGCTACTTTTGGGACATAATTACATGTTATCCCTAATACCATAATCAAAAATATACGCATCTATGAAATTAATAGCAAAAAGCGGCTCAAGCAAAACGGAATGGGCAATTGTTGAAGGAATATATTTGATTGATTCGGCAATCTCCGAAGGAATAAATCCTTTTTTTCAAAACAGAAGAGACGTCAGCAGAAGCATACGGCTCGGACTGCCGGCTGATTTTTTCAAAAAGAAAATCGAACGGATTTACTTCTATGGCGCCGGCTGTTCATCCGAGGAAAAGAAAGACATGCTGCAAGCGTCCCTGATAGCACAGTTTCATACGCCGACAGAAGTCGAAAGCGACTTGTGGGCGGCAGCGCGCGGATTGTTTATCGACCGGTCCGGCATCGCCTGTATCCTGGGGACAGGCTCCAATTCCTGCCTGTACGACGGGGAAAAGATTACAAAAAATGTGAAAGCCGCGGGGTATATTCTTGGCGACGAAGGCAGTTTCGCCGCACTGGGAAAGCTGTTCCTGTCGGATGTGCTGAAAGGATTCGCTCCCGAAGACATCGTAGATAAATTCTACGGCGAAAACAATCTTGATTCGCACATCATTATGAAAAACATTTACGACCAGCCGTTCCCCCACCGGTTTTTGATGGAGACGGCGGACTTTCTGGACGGTTGCATCACGAACGATTACGTGCACACGCTCATCACGCAAAATCTCCGTAATTTTTTCATCCGGAACGTCTGCCGGTATGAATACAAGAAATACCCGGTACGCTTTGTCGGGAAAATGGCCGTCCGTTACGCGGATATACTGAAAAATGTTGCCCGTGAATTTGATATTGCCATAAACCGGATTCAGGAAAGCCCGATGAAAGGCCTGATAGAATACCATGCCGGCAAAACAGCATTAGCGTTGTGAAAACATTCGTTTAATCTTATACCCCGTCGCCGCAATAAGAATACTTATCAAAGGACTTGCAATATTGAAAAAGGAATACGGCAAATAAGTCAGGGTCGGGATGCCGAGCACGGTAGCTTGGGTCATGCCACAGGTGTTCCAGGGCACAAGGGGAGACGTCACCGTGACGCTGTCTTCGGTCGTGCGGCTCAGCAGGCGGTTTTCGTATCCTTTTTTGCGGTAGATGTCCTTATACATGTCGCCCGTGAGGATTATCGACAGGTACTGGTCGCCCGTGCACACGTTAAAAAACAGGCCCGAAAATACGGTCGAGGTGACGATGCCGACCGTGTTTTTCATGAAACGTAAAAATACGGAAATAATACTGCCCAGCATTCCGCTTGCCGTCATCGCTCCGCCGAAACACATGGCGCAAAGAATCAGCCAAATCGTGTCCATCATCCCCGCCATGCCGCGCGTAGCGACAAGCCCGTTCAGCGCCGGATGTCCCGTATCCACAGCGGTGCTCCCGTAGATCGAAATGAGCAGGCCGCGGAATTGGGACGCCAGCCCGTGTACATCCATACCGGAAATGCCGTCCAAGCGGTGAGGCTGGAATATCAGTGCGCAGACGCACGCCATGAAACAGGCAATAAAGAGCGTTACGATGGAAGGCGCCCGCTTTACGATAAGGAAGCCCATCATGACGGGAACAAGCAACAGCCAGGGGGAAATGCGGAACGTATCCTTCAGCGATTCGGAGAACACGGCGATTTCATCCGTCGATGTCGTATGATGCGAAAAACCCGCCACCGTATAAATGACAAGCGCAAGGACTATCGACGGGACGGTCGTTATCATCATATAGCGTATGTGAACGAACAGCGGCGTATCGGTGACGGCGGCGGCCAGTATGGTTGTGTCCGACAGCGGCGAGACCTTATCCCCGAAATAGGCGCCCGAAATAATCGCCCCGCCGATCCAGCCGGGAGCGAATCCCTGCGCCAGGCCGATGCCTGACAGCGCGATTCCGATGGTAGCTACCGTAGTCCACGAACTGCCGGTTATGACCGATACAACGGCACAAATCAAACAGGTCGAAGCCAGGTAAAAATCGGGATGAATCACCTTCATGCCATAATAGATAAGCGTAGGAATGATGCCGCTAACCATCCACGTCCCCGACAGAGCGCCAATCAGCAGCAGAATCAGCAGCGCCGACGCAATACCGGTAATATTATTTACGATAGCAAGCTCAATCTCCTTCCACCGGCCGCCGCAAAAAACGACGGACAGCAACACGCATATCGCCGCCGCGGAAAGAAGAACAATCTGGCTCGCCCCGCCGAGCGTATCGCTCCCAAACGCCCTGACCGCCGCATACAATAATCCGACCAGTACCGCGACAGGCACAAAAGAAAGCAGCGGTGAAGGCGTTTTTTTCGGTGATGTCTCCATATCTAAAATTTTTATCCGGCGCAAAAGTAAAAAAATAATCGCCTGGCTGCAAAAAAACGCACAAAAGTTCATCCCGCGTGTGGCACATTTTTTTTCATGGACAGGACGGGAATGTAGGGATACTGTATAATATTTATATCTCTCGGTTGATAAAAATGTGTCTGCAACAAGTGATTTGCTGTTTTCAACGAACGGATTTCCGACGCCGGAAGGCGAATTATTGACTTCAGAAACCGAAATATTGAAGTCAACAATCGAAATGTTGAAGTCAGAAATTGAATTGTTGACTTCAACAATTGGGCGGTTGACGCCGGAAAATAAATTGCCGACGCCGGAAAATGAAGTATGAAAATGCAAGAATGAAAATATTGACGAAACGTTTGCTTCACCGGAAATGCCGAAACCGGAGCCGGAAAGCGAAAGGTATATTACAGGTGAGTCACAAAATTTTTCGGGGATCAAACCTATTGCGCAAAGTTCTGAGACTATCCGTCTGGTCATTAGTCCATTCTATACTGTATCTGGTGTTGTTTTCCAAAGTATGCTATCCTATACAAATTCGAAATTAATATAAAAGAAAGCGAGATTGAAAGCATTCAAATGGTTCAACAACTTTTTTGAAAAACAGCAGGATTTACGGAA
>JAISEJ010000121.1 GCA_031264155.1 Tannerella sp.
AAAACTTTTGCTACAGCCCGAAAGATTGAATATAATTTTGGCGACGCCGACATCCTCGAAGTGGAAAAGATCGCCCGCAAAGTGGGCCACGAGGCGCAATATATCAAACAGTTCATCCGTTTTCAGAAAGCGGCCGACAACATTTTTTTCGCGCCCATCAAACCGATATACAACGCATTGCCGTTGACGATAGACCATTTCGCCGACCGCTTTTCCGACCAGCAATGGGTCATCTACGACCTTCGCCGTAAATACGGATATTACTACGACTTGCACACAGCAAAGGAAATCACATTTGCCGGTGACAATCATCTATTAAACGGCAAGTTAGACGAATCGCTGATGGCCGAAGACGAAAAACTGTTCCAGGATTTATGGAAAGGCTATTTCAAGGCCATGACCATCAAAGAACGCATCAACCCCCGTCTGCACAAAAAGAATCTACCCGTAAGATTTTGGCGGCATTTAACGGAAAAACAATGATTACGTCAAGTCGTCAATGTTGTATGCCATGCTCCGCACAATGAAAAGCAGAGGAATCTTTTCGTAACGAAAAAATTCCTCTGCCGGCCAAAACTAAAGCATCTTATTCTTTTCAGAGCAGTTTGTCGATTTTTTCAACAAAAGCGTTCTTTTCTGCTGCCCCTACATGCTTGTCTACAAGTTCGCCTCCTTTAAAAAACAAAACCGTCGGAATATTACGTATCCCATATTCGGTAACTATATCATCGTTCTCGTCAACATCCACTTTACCGACAACGACACGATCTTCATATTCCGCGGCCAATTCATCAATGATCGGCCCAACCATCCGGCAAGGGCCGCACCATTCGGCCCAAAAATCCAATACAACAGGTTTTTCTCCATTTAATAATTCGTTGTAATTCTCATCAGTTACTTTTAATGCCATAATTTTAAATTTACAGATTGATAATATATTTATTAATTGATTGTAAAACGTATATTTCCCATATCACTCAATGCATCAACAAGTTTTTGCGTCACTTCAACGCCTCTGTTTTTAGAAAAAAGAGTAAGCGACACATGACGGCTTTCATCAATAACGTTGAAAAACAATGATGATTTCCCCTTGTTATCCTGCATAAGGGAAGTAAGATCTTCGACCATCGTATCGTTTAGCTCACTAACAGGCAAAGAGATATTCAATTTTTGAATAAGCCTGTCCTTTTCGTCCGGCAAAAGAGTTATCGTTTTTATCTTGAAGTCAAGCGTGTCGACATATGCATTGCGAGGTTCCACCGTAGCTCTGATAAATAAATACATACCGGGTTTAGCGTATTTATTGTAATTAATGTAATTATTGCCGAACAATGGAATTTCGCCGCTTCCCGTAAAATCTTCGAGCGTAAGGATGCCATAAGGTCTACCGAGTTTAGTCATTCCTTCGCGACAGGACGTCACAATACCACCTAACAACAATTCTTTATTTTTCAGGTCTTCACGATTGTTGATATCGACCATTCCCGTATTGCATACGTAGGTAAGTATCACACGATATGCATCCAGCGGATGAGCCGAAAGATAAATGCCGATCAGCTCTTTCTCCTTATTCAAACGCTCCAGGTCGCTCCATTCGGCGCACTTGGTAATTTCAGGCTTTGCAATATCAACAGCTGCATCCGCACCGAAAAGCGAATTCATGGACATCTGCTTATCCAATTGATATTTTGTTCCATAGCGTGATATGATTTCGATAAATGTCTCGCCTTTCTCATTGGGCGTGACGAAAGGCTCCCTCCGCACCCCAAGATTATCGAAAGCTCCTGACAGGGCAAGGCCTTCCATCGCTTTTTTATTACATGCGGCAAGATTTATCCGTTCTATAAAATCGTAAATATCTTTGTAAGGGCCGTTTTTCTCGCGTTCCTCTATTATATTTTGAACAGCTCCCTCGCCTACCCCTTTGACGGCTACAAGCCCGAAACGAATATCTCCTTTTTTATTCACGCCAAACTTTCGATGCGACTCATTGACGTCCGGCCCGAGAACCTGCAATCCCATCGCCTTACATTCGTCCATCGACTTGGTTATTTCCTTTATATTAGACAAATTACGACTCAGAACCGCAGCCATATATTCCGACGGATAATGAGCTTTCAGATAAGCCGTCTGATAGGCAACCCATGAATAACAAGTGGCATGACTTTTATTAAAAGCATAGGATGCGAATTTTTCCCAGTCGCCCCATATTTTTTCCAGCGTCTTGCGTTTATGGCCGTTTGCTTCACCACCGGAGAAGAATTTCCCCTTCATCTCTTCCATTTTTTCCTTTTGCTTCTTACCCATCGCTTTACGCAAGGTGTCGCTCTCGCCACGGGTAAAACCGGCAAGCAAACGCGACAGAAGCATGACCTGCTCCTGATAAACCGTGATGCCATATGTATCTTTAAGATACCGCTCCATAACAGGTATGTCATAATTAATCTCCGAATGTCCGTGCTTACGTGCGATAAATGAAGGAATATAATCCATTGGCCCCGGACGGTACAGCGCGTTCATCGCAATAAGATCTTCGAACTTCGAAGGCTGCAGATCTTTCAGATATTTCTGCATACCGGCGGACTCGAACTGGAACGTTGCGGTTGTTTTTCCCTGACAATATAACCGGTAAGTTTTCTCGTCCTCTATATCAATGTGGTCTATATCTATTTCCTCGCCGGTAGTCTGTTTTATGTTTTCTATGGCTTCTTTTATTATCGACAATGTCTTGAGTCCAAGGAAATCCATTTTTATAAGGCCCGTATCTTCGATAACGGAGCCTTCATACTGCGTAACGAGAAGCGTTTCTCCGCTTTCCTTGTCATCTGCCGTAGAAACCGGCACGATATCCGATATATCCTGACGCCCGATAATGATGCCACAGGCGTGAACACCCGTATTGCGTACGGTACCTTCAAGCTGGCGGGCAAAATTCAACGTCTTTTTTATCAAAAGATTGTCACCGGCCATCTCCGATTTAAATTCCGGCAGTAACTTCAGGCAGTTATTCAGATTCAACTTCGCGGACTGACCATCTATTTCCGGCATCCGGTCGGGAACGAGTTTCGCCAGACGGTTTGACTCCGACAGCGGCAGATCCAGTACGCGGGCAACATCTTTTATAGCCATTTTCGACGCCATCGTACCATAGGTAATGATATGCGCCACACGGTCGTAGCCGTATTTTTCCGTCACCCATTTCAAAACGTCGCTACGCCCGTCATCGTCGAAATCAATATCAATATCGGGCATTGATATGCGGTCGGGATTGAGGAAACGCTCAAACAGTAAATCATATTTAATCGGGTCGATATCCGTTATTCCAAGACAATACGCAACAACCGAACCTGCAGCCGAGCCACGACCGGGACCTACCGCTACTCCCATTCCCCTGGCAGCCGATATAAAATCTTGTACGATAAGAAAATATCCCGGGAAACCCATTGTTTTCATTGTATTAAGCTCAAACTCAATACGCTCTTTTACATCGTCCGTCAAGGCGTCGCCATAACGGATATGCGCCTTTTCACGGGTAAGATGAGCAAGATAATCCGCTTCAAGCTTTATGCGGATGGCCTTATCGTATCCGCCAAGACGGAGATAATTTTTCTCGCCGAACTCTGCTATAAGATCTTTTTCCTTATATTTCTCCCTGTACCCGTCTTCCGTTCCAAACGAAGAATCAATTTCGAAGAACGGCATCAATGCAGGCGAATCTATGTCGAAAAACTCTATCTTTTCCGCTATCTCAAGGGTGTTTCTCAAAGCTTCCGGTATATCGGAAAACAGGGCATTCATCTCCGCAGTCGTTTTCAGCCATTCCTGACGAGTATAACGCATACGGTTAGCATCATTAATGGTTTTGTTCGTACTGAGACAAAGTAGTATCTCGTGCGCAGCCGCATCTTCTTCGTTCACAAAATGAACATCGTTGGATGCTATAAGTTTAATATCATGCTTACGGGCAAGCTCGACAAGCGCCTTATTCACCTCAACCTGACGGGGATATACATCCCGTGCGGCCTCCGGATCGCGCGTTTCATGGCGCTGTAATTCCAGGTAATAATCATCACCGAAAAGGTTTTTAAACCATAATACGGATTCTTCCGCTTTTCTCATATCGCCGTTTTGAATATGGCGCGGCACCTCGCCGGCCAGGCAGGCGGAACATACAATAATATCTTCGTGATATTTTTCCAGAAGTTCCTTATCAATACGCGGACGGCCGTAAAATCCTTCCGTCCACGAATAAGAAACCATCTTTATCAGATTCTTATACCCTTTCCGCGTTTTCGCAAGAAGTATAAGATGCCATCCGCTGAGGTCTTCTTTTCCTGCTTTACTGCGGCGTCCGTTACGTGCACAATAACACTCGCAACCGATAATCGGTTTGAAAAGCTGTTCCTTTTCTTCGCGTATTTTATGCGACAGCTTTTTGATCCGCTCATCATCTTCCTCCGTAGGATTCGCCTTATTAAGTAATTGCTGCAATTCCTTTTCGCAATCTTTTATCGTCCCGGAATATTTGCTGTTCTTCTTCTTTACTTTATTATAAAATTCTTTTATGCCGAACATATTTCCATGGTCGGTCACAGCGAGCGCTTTCATGCCGTCATGCTGTGCTTTCTCTATCAAAGCGTCAATAGACGCCTGTCCGTCGAGCAGTGAAAACTGCGTATGTACGTGTAAATGTATAAAAGGTTCCATATCGTTGCAAAATTAATCATAAAATATATGTCTTCATAATAAAGTTTTCAACAGCAAACGAAACCCCTTTTATATACGGCATATACTGCTGGTGCGATAATTTGTCAAACGATTTAACATTAAAATAATTCGAGTTCTTTGACATTTTGATTGAATTGACGATGTTCCGTGAGAAGTTCACGGATTGAAGTTTTGTCGA
>JAISEJ010000229.1 GCA_031264155.1 Tannerella sp.
TATAGTGAATGATACTTTTATTGGCAAACCGACGCGTTTAACACAAATAGATACTCTTTTATATGTGATTGATGCTTCTCTTGATTCCCTCGTACACAAATTTGATATCAAAAACAATAAAATGATAGAATTTATGCACTGTATTCGGGAAAAGAAAGGAGGGACAGTTCTAATTATTCGACTTCAAACATCATCTATACATTCGATTGGGAGGGCAAGCTTTTAAAGAAATATGTACTGGACTGTCAAATTGATTCATTTGATGTAGATGCATCTACGCAAACAATCAGCTATATTGTCAGTTTTAATCTCTTTGATGATAAAATCCTTTCATAAAATTCATATTTAACATAATGTTAATTATGCGGAATTTAAATGCTATCAACCTGAGTTTTGGGCCACCCATAAATCCGATTATACTTTCGGTATAACAAGAAGAGCTGTGTTTGTGTGGAATAGCATTTTACGTGCGATACTGGGGTTAAAAATCCGGGGTATCGTATGGCGTCTGTATGTTGTTAGCGTTATTACGTCAATGTTTTTTTCGTGAACGAATTTTTCTATTGCATCAAGCAAATCGCCGTCGTTCAATACGGTAAATTCTATTTCCATATCGGGATAATGTTTCCGAAGGTATTCACGCGTGCCGGTCAGGCGGATTTCATTCCATTCATCCCTGCTTGTTGAAATGTTGAACAAATGTACTTTCGGAATAACGCCTTTCATAAGTGCGGCAAAACGGTCGAACGCTACAAGATCCTGTTGATTGAAAGATATGGCAAATGCTACATTCTTAGCCTCTATGATGTTATCGAAAGGTATGTTTTCGGGAATAGCCAGTATCGGCACTTGGGATGACTCGATGATTTCGGCCGTTACACTACCGATTAAATCAATGTTTTTACGATTTTTCCCACGCGTACCCATCATAATCATCATCGGACGATATTCTTTTGCAAACGTGATGATTTCGTCTTCCGGCAATCCTTCGCGAAATATGCAGTCATATTTTACCTCCGGCAATTCGCCGGCAGCTATTTTTTTATTAATGACCGATACAATGTTATTCATATCCGTCCGAACGCGATGATATACCGTATGTATAGATTCATCATAGACGCTGCTCTCATGCCCCATTCCCAGATATGACAACGACGACGATATAAATGCAGCATAATAAGCATGTATGAGCATGATTTCCGCCCCGATCCAGTTTGCAAACTTAAAACCGATTTCACAGGCTTTCACGGAATAATCGGAAAAATCTATGGGAATAAGTATTTTTTTCACGTTTTCATCGGCCGAATATTCGTTTTCTTCTTTAAAAAATTGCGTTGCTTCGATGATACGCAATGCACGGGGGAGGTCGCTTTCTTTTATGCGAACGCGCACGCCGGCCGATACGACCGGTTGTATCAGGTTTACATTATGAATAAAAACTTCAATACCTTCCGACTCCAGTATTGTTTTCAATATCTGGGCTTTTTCGAATGTATGAATTGCTAAAGTAATCAGTTTTTCTTCCATACAATTTATAATTTGTACATTAATGGTATCTTAAAAAAAATCCCTTTACAGATAACCGTTCAGGGATTTTATTGTTTTTCAGGCTTCTGTCATAGATACCGGAAGACTTACTTCATCCAATATTTTGAGCGCCCTTTCCAATATAGTCGTGTCACTCAATACAACTACTCCTCCGTTCGGTCCGGGTTCAATATGCAACCCGCAACTTATCCCTTCCTTATAGTTATATCCTCCAAAGTAATTACGGACGGTTTCTACATTAACGCCTAATTCGTCGGCTATGCAATGCATGGAACCATCCGGCAAACGATCTTTGATGTCACGAAGCTCATTGAATGTGATTGTTCTTGTCATGGTCAAATATTTTTTGTTAGTACTCAGTTATCGAAATATTTGCCGAAAAGTAATAACTATTTTCTTCCTATCCAAATTTAGATGCTTAAAAAATATTTATGCTTTACGACATCATTATATAACATGCTATTTTATAGTTATTGCAGGCATAAAATTAAGAGAATATAATATACTCAACGCTATCATTATAATGATTGTTAAAATCAGCATATAAAGGACTATGTTAAGATTTTCATGAGAATACATGCATGAAACGCACTCATTATCGTTAGCATCCGCATTATTTGCAGAAATTTTTTTGCAGACGAAAACGCACAACTTATAAACGACCCATCCGAAAATAAGACCGGCTATTATTCCGGGTACTATATCGGAAATAAAGTGCACGCCGAGGTAAATCCGACTGTATGAGTTAACGGTCGCCCATAAATACAACATGACGGAATAAAAATGATATCGAAATATAAGAGAAGTAAGAGTCGTAAAGCCGAATGCATTGGCCGCGTGACTTGATATGAATCCGTAACGGCCGCCGCGGTAATCGAATACAATCTGTACCGTGTCCATAAATTCCGGATGGTGTGTAGGCCTGAAACGGAGAACCAAAGGTTTGCAGATACCGGAAGCGAACTGATCACATAAAGTTATAACTAGAACTATGGCAGTTAGCATGATAAGTGTCTCTTTCCAATGCTTTCCGTTTTTGTAGAAAAGCATCACAATGAACATGACTGCTAAGGGAATCCATGTGATTTTAGCAGAAAACAGCCACATGAATTGATCTTCAAACGGCGTATGACAGCCATTCATCCAAATAAACAAGTCATGTTCATAATCAAGAAGTTTTTCAAGCATATATTTTAGATTACCATAATATCTTTTTTATTTATCCAACCTATGTTTCCGTTTTCAAACTCAATCTCGTGCCAATCGCCGACCGTGCTTCTGATAAAGACTTTCGTTCCTTCATGCAGGACAAACAAATCCGTACCGCTGTTGTCCGGCGAACTTTTTATTGTAACCGTAGGACTGAAAATGATAGCGCCGTTGCGATTGACAAGTTCTTCTTTCTGGTTGTATGCAAATATATTTATAAATATAACGGCTACAAATAATAATATCCCCAGATAAAAGCCTATTTTTTTAAGACGCATCCATTTGGAGAAGAAAAACAGTACAAGGCAGCATATAAACAATACAAAACATGAAATGCCGGCAGTTGCCCACGAATCTACGCTTATCAGGTTTTGCACGGAGCGGAACCATTTTGTCAGGAAAAATTCCTGCAACGGCTCTATCTTATCAACGATTTGCTGCTTAGCCATTTCCAGGTTAAAACGGATATCTCCATCTCCCGGCTTTATCAACAATGCACGTTCGTAATTAAGAATTGCGTGAGCCATCTTACCTGTTTTGTAATAAGAGTTTCCGAGATTATAGTACAATTCATACGAATCCCCATGATTTTTTAGCACGGATTCATATAATTCTATCGCCCGGTCATACTGTTCCGAGGTATAAGCTATTTCGGCAGCTTTTATATCAGCCTCTTGTGCGGATACAGGTGCATATATTCCACATAACATAAATATCCCGATGATCTTTTTACTTATATTTCGCATAATCTTCATCTTATTTTTTTATTGTACTTTCCATCTTACCGATAGCATCAATCGTTTCCGCAAACAATTTGTCCATAGCGCCGGATGTTCGGATCGGAGCATAGCGTGCAAACTCACATGTGTTTATGATTTCCATGAACTCGCCGGAGAGTGTTTCATCCACGCCATAACGCGTAAGTTCTGCAGCTACATTCTCTTTCGTAAGTTCGGACTGAGGCAAATTGAATTTGTCGCTCAGATAACCCCACAGGGCACGTAAAATCTCTTCGTAAAACGCTTCTTCCTTATTTTCTTTAAGAAGTTTTTCGGCCTGTTTCAATCTCTTAACCGCCGTTTTATTGGCTTTCTTTGTACGCACGAGCGCAATATTTGAATTTTCTTTTACCTGTTTACGATAGATGATGAAAAACACAATAAACAGAACGGTAATCATCAGGTACGCCATGATATACAGGAATGAACCGAAAAATATTTCCTTATTTGACACAAAGCGAACATTACCGACTTTTATGTAATGTATATCTTTCCCGAGGAATTTCACATTTTCACGGTTCGAGAAGTTTGACACTACAGGCGCATTCAACCCTTCTTCACCTTTTTCAACATGCAGTTTAAAGGGATTGGTAGAAAGCGTTTTATATGTACCTGCTTTAGTGTCGAAATATGAAAAGTTAATGTCCGGTATCTCAAAATCGCCTGCATAACGCGGAATAGCCATATATTCGATCGTTTTTGTTCCGCTCGCTCCTGCTGCGGAGATATGGATATTATTATTATCGACTTTCGGATCGTATACCTCGAAATCGTTTGGGAATTTGACTTCCGGGTTTTTGAGGAGCTTGATATTCCCGATTCCTTTGATAGCCAATTTAATTGTAATAGCCTCATTTGCTTTCAGTTCGGCCTTGTTTATCTCTGAACTCATCGTATAGTTGCCGACCGCACCCGAAAATGACGCCGGCTTGCCGGACGGCAATGGTTTAACGTCTATTGTAACCGGCTGGGAGAAAAGTTCTTTCGCAACATCCTGATAATCGAAGATACTCTCAAAGAAGCTACGGCTACGCGACTGGCTACGCACACGCAGGATTGCCCGAACCATACCTTTTCCTATTTCAATCTTGCCGGAACGTTGCGGGTACAGAACCGTTTGTTTCAACAAAAGCGTCTGGTAATTGCGTCCGTTATAATTTTCAAGCACTAATTGCCTGTCGTTCAATTCAACATCCTGTGCAAGAAAGCCTTCAAATTCGGGAAATTTAGCATTGTCAATACTGACTACATTAGGAATGGAATAAAGTTTGAATGTTACAAGAAAGCCCTCCTGTTCGTATACGCTACGATCCGACACAATCATACGGATAAAAATATTTTCGGCACTTACATTCGATGCTGTAGCCTGATGCTCTTGCGCTCCCCCACCCTGCTGTGCCTGCGAAGCCGGGTCTTGCGGCAACACTTTTATTGTAAGCTGATTGGATTTATATTCCGAATTACCTATTTTTATTGTTGCCGGCTCCAATTCGAATGTGCCTTCTTTTTTAGGCATCATTATGCATGTATAAGTTGTTGAAACAGAACTTGAACTTTTCCCATTTATAAAACTCATGCTTGAACTTGTGGCCGGAATCGGACCTGTTAGTTTTTCGAAATTTTCAATTAAGGACGGGGGAAGCCTGAACTCCGTACCATTAAGGACATTTACTACAAATTCCACTCGAAATTGTGATCCCATTGCGACTGACGGCGGCGCAGATGCTTTAAACGTCACATCGTCTGCTTTCAATTGCATCCCAGATATGGCAGACATTATCAAAAAGACGAACAAAACGAATTTCTTCATTATCATAAATTTTATGTTTTTTACCACTGTTTTTCTCTCTTACGACTCTGTTGTTGTTGCATTTGCGCTTTCTTAACTTTTTCCTGCGTATCTTTTTCGTCCTGAAGGAAAGCATCAAGTATTTGTTGAGCATTATCACGGCTCATCTGTTCGTTTTGTTGCTCTTCTTCCTGTGTTTTCTGTTGTTCGTTCTGCTGTTGCTGATTTTGTTGCTCTTGATCCTGTTGGTCTTGTTGATCCTGTTGTTGCTCTTGTTCTTCTTGTTGTTCCTGATCCTGCTGCTGATCCTGATCCTGGTCTTGTTGCTGTTGATCCTGCAACAGTTTCTGCGCCAAAGCGAGATTATAGCGGGTTTCATCATCACCCGGATTCAGTCGCAACGATTGTTTATACGCCTCCACACTCTTCTGATATTCCCGGCTCTTCATACCGATATTACCAAGGTTATGAAAAACGCCGGCAAGCCGTTCGGCATTATTATTCGGGGCTTCACGCATGATGCGTTCACCCTGGCCTGCGACAAGTTGATATTGTTCGGCCGCTTCGGGATATTTCTCCTGTTTGTAAAGAGCATTCCCAAGATTATAGATACCTTCTACGGAGCGCGGGTTCACTTCTATACTTTTCCGGTATGCCACTTCGGCTTCCGTATATTTATCTTTCCCGTATTGTTTATTACCGTCACGAACGTTTTTGCGTTCCGCTTTCTGTGCGATGACGGAACCAGCACATAAAAGCAACGCTACGAATACGGATATAGCACTTATTTTTCTTTCTATATTCAACATTTTTATATAAACTAATAGTTAATAACTAATAATTTGGTTTAGAACGATCTTTGTTTCCAGCTTCTCATTTAAGAAAACAATCTTACATTCCCGAACAATCTGTTCTTACGTTCCAATATAAGGAACTCCATAATAAGAAGGATCAGGGCAATCCAGGCCAGTATCGGAAACTGTTCATCGTATTCCGAATAAACCTGACTTTCAATTTCCGATTTGGACATTTTACTCAGTTCGCTTTGTAATGCCTTGAGAGCGGAGTTTGTGTTATCCGCCCGCACATATAGTCCATTACCAGCTTGCGCTATTTCGCGGCACATCGTTTCGTTGAGCTGTGTGATTACAACATTTCCGGCATTATCTTTCATATAATTATTATTGCCCATTGGTATGGGAGAACCTTTCGGTTCCCCGATGCCTACAATATTCACTTTTACCCCTTTCTCCACGACACTTGCCGCAGCCTGCGCAGCATTATCTTCGTGGTTTTCACCGTCCGTGATGAGCACGATGGTTTTACTTGTACTTTCGTCCGGCGTAAACGAGCGCATGGCAAGGTTGATAGCCGTCCCGATTGCTGTCCCTTGCGTCGACACCATAGCCGGATTTATGGATGAGAGAAACATTTTGGCGGATATATAATCCGAAGTGATAGGTATCTGCGTAAAAGCATCGCCGGCAAAAACGATAAGTCCCATTTTGTCGTTATCCAGATCGTCCGTCAGGCGCGAAAGCATCTGTTTCGCTTTTTCCAGGCGGTTTGGCGTTATATCCTCCGCAAGCATTGAGTTTGACACATCCAGACAGATCATTACTTCAATACCTTGGCGTTTAACCGTTTCAAGTTTCGAGCCGAACTGGGGGCCTGCAATGATAAATATCGCCAACGCGATCGACAAAAGCAGTAAAAAATATTTCAAACACCGACGTTTAGGCGATGCTTCAGGCATCAATGCGGAGATTAACTCCGACGAACCGTATTTCCCGATTGCTTTTTTCCGGGCTTTCGCAATATAGACGTAAAAGAGAAGCAATGCGGGAAGTATGAACAATAAACTCAAGTATTCGGGATGTGCAAATCGAAACATAACTTTTAAATTTTTACGGTATATTTCTTAACAAAGTATTTCTCAGTAACAATTCAAGCAGTAAAACAGCAAAAAGCAACAAGGCCAGCGGTTTGTATTCTTCCTGTTTCTTGCTGTATTGCTGTACGCTTATCTTGGTTTTCTCCATCCGGTCAATCTCTTCGTATATCGATTTCAGGCTCGAATTGTCCGTAGCGCGAAAATATTGTCCGCCGGTAATGGAGGCTATCTGCTGAAGTGTCGGCTCATCTATATCAACCGGCATATTCTGATACTGTACGCCACCGAAAGGATCCGGAAACGGATAGGGCGCCATTCCTTTCGTTCCAACGCCAATCGTATATATGCGGACGCCGAATGTCCGGGCTATCTCGGCGGCTGTGACGGGAGCAATTTCGGTCACATTGTTCGAACCGTCGGTAAGAAGAATGATAACACGCGATTTTGCCTTACTGTCTTTTATGCGGCTTATTGCCGTGACAAGACCCAAACCGATAGCGGTACCGTCGGTAACCATCCGGCTGTGTATATCCTTAAACAAATTCAATAACACTGCGTGGTCGGTCGTCAGAGGACATTGCGTAAAACTTTCGGCAGCGAATATCACTAATCCGATATTATCATCAGGGCGGCCGTTTATAAACGATGCAGCGACATTCTTAGATGCTTCCAGGCGGTTCGGTTTCAGGTCTTCCGCCAGCATACTGCTCGAAATATCCATGACAAGCATAATGTCAATGCCTTCCGTATTTCTGTTTTCCCAACTGTTTGTCGACTGCGGACGCGCCAAGATAACGATAATAATCGCTACGGCAACCATGCGCAAAACAAAAGGCAGATGACGCATATAAACTTTCCATGTAGTCGCTTTCGGAATGTCGAAAGCTTGCATGGTAGACACCTGTATGCTTGCCTGTCTTTTCCGCACTTTCAGGATATACCACACGACGAGCGGAATCAGCAACAACAATAAATATAAATAATGTGGATTCGCGAATATCATTGTTTAGTTATTTTACTTTATTTTTATCTTTGTCATATCAGCGGACAGCAGGGTTGTAACGATTTCCACATGCTTTGTCCGTTCAACGAATAAGTTCGCATTAAACATAGAGAGATCATTCTCATCCGGTAGCGGGCGCAATTTTGCGAACTTCACAAAATCGGACAAGCGGAGAATCTGTTTCAGCGTATCATAAACCTCTTTATTTCCCGGTTCTTCATCCCGTATAAAATCAAGTATCTCCGAGGAAGTCTTTTCTATTACCGACACGCCATAACGCAAAGAAATATAACGTCGCAACGTGTCCGTCACCTCCGTATAATATTCTTTATTATGTCCCTGTTGCCACAACTTCCGTTCGCGTATTTCTTTTAGTTCCTTAATAGCCTGTTCATGAGGCGGCAGCTTCGGTGCTTCTTTCACATTTGCAACCCTTTCCGACGGCCTGTTACGCATACGCTGAACAAAATATCCGATTACGCAAATGATAAAAAGAGTGAACAAAACGCCATATATAAATGCGTAATAATCAGCTAGTACAAACGGTGGATGCCATATATTTTTGATATCATAATATTCTTCCGGACTTTCGAGGTTGACGTCCGGCGTCGATACCTTGAGCGCCACCTGATCCGAAAAAATCGTATCACGACCATCAAGTACAATGAACGACGGAAGAAGGTATAATGATGAATCGAAAGACGTAATCAACAGATCATAATTTATCATTATACGGTTATTTTTAATATCCGTCGTGTCCGGCGGCGTTATATGCAACACTTCGACGCCGTCTGTTAACATGCCGTCGGGTAAAGGAATAATGATTTGTTTGTCTTTATCCGTCGTCACGCTCAGATGAAGCACTGTCTGTTCGCCTATCATGATGTCCGGAACATCTATTTTCAGATCGATCAGCGTCTGTTGTGCATAAACTTTCGTCCCATGCAATAAAGCAAAGACGAGTAACAGGATGCTAAAAATAGGATATCTTCTCAAAGTCATTGGTTTAATTAATTTCGTTTATGAAACAATGCCAGTAAAGATTTTACATAATCATCTTCCGTACGCACGGAAACGGAATCCACACGGCATTTTTTGAACGATTGACTCATTTCTTCCTGACGTCTGTTCCACCATTCGCCGTACATCCGCCTGATACTTGACGAAGAACTGTCAATCCACCGCTCTTCGCTTGTTTCGGCATCTTTCATTTTTATCAGTCCCATGGCGGGCAGTTCCGTTTCGCGACGGTCATAGACCTGTATCGCAACCACATCGTGCTTACGATTTGCAATAGTCAACGCATCGGAATAATTGCCTTTATCAATAAAATCCGATATCAGGAAAGTTGTGCAACGTTTCTTTATCACATTCGTCAGATATTTCAACGCCTGCGAAATATTCGTATTCCTGTTTTCCGGCCGGAAATCAAGAAGTTCCCGTATGATGTATAAAATATGCTTACGTCCTTTCTGCGGCGGGATAAATTTCTCTATCTTATCGGAAAAGAAAATAACGCCTATCTTATCATTATTTTGTATTGCCGAAAAGGCCAGTGTTGCGGCTATTTCCGTTGTCATCTCATTTTTCATTATGTGAACGGAGCCGAAATCCTTGCTTCCCGACACGTCAATCATCAGCATCACCGTCAGCTCGCGTTCTTCCTCGAACACTTTCACGTACGGACGGGCGTACCGGGCGGTAACATTCCAGTCTATATCGCGCATATCGTCGCCATACTGGTATTCGCGCACTTCACTGAACGCCATACCACGTCCTTTGAATGCAGAATGGTATTCGCCGGCGAAGATATTACGGGACAACCCGCGCGTCTTGATTTCTATCTTCCTTACTTTTTTTAAAAGTTCACTTGTCTCCATTATAAGTGTCGGTAAATGTCAATTAACATGGCGCTTTATCAAGGCACTTCAACTTTATTCAATATCTCGCTGATTATTTCTTCCGATGTGAGATTGTTGGCTTCCGCTTCGTAGCTCAAACCTATACGGTGACGCATGACATCATGACAGACAGCGCGCACATCTTCGGGAATCACATATCCGCGGCGTTTGATAAACGCATAGGCGCGCGCTGCCAGCGCAAGGTTGATGGATGCACGCGGCGATGCCGCAAATGCAATCATGTTTGTCAGGCTATTCAAGCCGTATTCAACCGGACGGCGTGTCGCAAAAACGATATCGACGATATATTTTTCGATCTTCTCATCAAGATAGACATCACGTACTATTTTGCGGGATTCGAGTATTTCTTTTGTTGTAAGAATCGGTTTTATTACTGTTTTTTCGCCCGAAATATTTTGTCTAATAACCTGTTTTTCTTCTTCTTTTTTAGGATAATTGATAACGACCTTCAGCATAAAACGGTCTACCTGCGCTTCCGGTAACGGATAGGTGCCCTCCTGTTCGATCGGGTTCTGGGTTGCCATAACGAGAAACGGTTCCGGCAGTTTATAGGTTGTTTCTCCTATTGTGACCTGACGTTCCTGCATAGCTTCGAGCAGGGCGCTTTGAACCTTAGCCGGTGCACGGTTGATTTCATCTGCCAATATGAGGTTTGCAAAGATCGGCCCCTGTTTTACGGTAAACTCCTCATTTTTCTGGCTATAGATCATTGTTCCGACAACATCGGCCGGCAACAAATCCGGGGTAAACTGTATCCGACTGTATTTGGCATCCACAAGCGATGCAAGTGTTTTGATTGCAAGCGTTTTAGCCAAACCGGGTACACCTTCCAGAAGAATGTGTCCGTCTGATAATAATCCAATAAGCAAGGATTCCACTAAATGTTTCTGCCCTACGATCATCTGCCCCATACCGGAAGCGATCATATTCACAAACGCGCTGTTACTTTCAATCCGTTCGTTTAGTTCACGGATATCTACTGTCTCATTCATAAGATTAGTAAATTTATAGTTTATAATTATTCAAATTTTCTGTCGCAGTTATGTTTTAATGCACAAAAGTATAAATGTTAAATTTGAAAATTCAAATTTTGCTGTTAAATAATACTAACCGAAAAATGTAAAACCCGGCAATTTTGTTTAATTTAATAAAAGAGTATGCGACTTTAGATTTTGTTAATCACTTATAATCATCCCATTTATCCCATTTCAACAATTCCGATTGTTTCTGACGGGCTTTTTGTACGGAAACTCTATTTTTAGCATTAATACCGTACGTATTAGGTCGCGGCAGGTATATTTCCATGCCGACGGGGATGTTATTAAAATCTTTTATACGGCTTTTGTTATGTTCATAGATATAGACCCAGAATACTTTATCACCGTAATATTCCATGGCAAGCTGTGTCAGGCTCGATCCGGCAGTCATGCGTACACGTGCCGGAACAATCTTTTCGGCAGGCGTGTTTTGCGGTTTGTTCGTAGCGGCGTCGGTTGTCCGGTTATCATTTCTTTGTTCGATCTGTCCGGATTCAGGCGTCGTTGCAGCCGTATTGGTAGCCGCGATCTCATTTTTCCTTTCATTACCGGCCTGTTCCGGTTTCGGATCGGCAGTTTCGGGCGTCTGGGAAAACCAGTCGATAACGCGTTTTTCCTCTTTTTTATTCGCATTACTATTTTCGGCGATATCGGCAGAAGCAATATTTTCGCCGTTTACTTGTCTGGGCGTTATTTCATTTTCCGGTTCGGTTGACCGATCCGTATCCGTCATGAGAACCTCGCCGATAGGAAGCGGAGTTATATCAACTGTAGCCGTCTTATTCACCGACGGAGAGATACTTTCAGAGGATACATTCGTGTTGAAATAAAGGAATGCATAAGCCGCAATACCTACGCCTGCAACAATGAGGAATGGAAGCAACAGAAACCATAACCACAGAGGGGCCACTGTCTTTATAACCTTTTTATTCCCGACTTGCGGTCGGTTATAAATTGTTGTTTCATCGCGTTCTTCCTCATTTTTTAATCCCGTATTGATATATGCGAGATCCCCATCTTTCACATCCACGCTGATTGTATCCACCTCTTCACCGTTCGTAGCAGGTTCCGGATCAAAAAATTCTTCTTCCGCTTCTTCTATAACAGGATAATCGTCTGTTATTCTGGACAAATAGTCGTATTCTCGGTTTTCGTCGGAATATATATGCACCGTATCTTCGGCTGTATTTTCTGTTGTATCAAATAGTTCCTCATCATTATCATAGACGATAACCGATTTTTCTTCGGATTCGATATTGTCATGAACGATTTCGAGTTCAGCCGTATCACCGTGAATAGCTTCCGTTTCGGTATTATCATAAATAGTTTCAAGTTCGGTCGCATCATAACTCACTTCGGATTTGACATCCTTTTCCGTTGCATTTTCGCCGGTTTGTTTAATTAATGATAATATATCTTCCGACGCCTCAATCGGTTCGAAATAGGCAAACGGACGATTGATCTGTTCTTTAAGCTCTTTATCGGGAATATACGAAATTTTATGATGCGTGGGAATCACAAAACGTTCGCCCGTATGTATGTGTACACTCTCGCGTTCACGTACAAGTACGACTTTAAATGTTCCCAATCCAATAACTTTAACAAGTTTATTTCTTTCAATACCCTGTGCTATGTAAGAAGAAAGAACATCTATAAATTTTTCGGCACGCTCTTTATCCATACCTGTCTGCACAGCCAGGATTTCCGCCAAATTACGTGTTGTAAAACGTTCATTCATTTTCATCAAGTTTTTTCAAATAACCTTTCCAAAATGTAGCAGGTTTATATATGGGCGTAATCTTAGGCGGAATAAGGTATCTTTTTCCGTTCGTGGGATTCACGGAAATACGTTCCGCTTTCTTTTTAGCTTCAAATTGTCCCAAACCAGAAATATTTACGCTTCCGCCGTTAGAAAGCGTATCACCTATTAACAAGAAGAGTATTGACAATGTATCCACTACTTCTTTAGGGGACATATCCATTTCTTTGGACAATGCGGTAACTAATTCGACATCTTTCATATATAATAGAACATTTGCTGCGTTATTTCGTTGCAAAAATAATCTATTATTCTATGATTCACAAAAAAAAACAACTTTTTTTTTGTGAAAATACATATTTGTTTGACGAAACTTACGTTTTGGCGTACAATTCAAAAAAGTCAGCCCTTTCTATCAGCACATTATAAAAATTTCCGATACGTAAACGCCGATCGCTTTTAATAAGTACTTCGGGATCTATTTCTGGCGAATCGAACTCCGTTCGCCCTATATAATAATTGCCTTCTTTGCGGTCAATAACGGTTTTCATAGTTTTCCCTATTTTTGTCTCGTTTATTTCAGCAGCAATGGATTGTTGTATATTCATCAATATATCCAGGCGCCTTTGTTTGATTTCATCGGGAATATCATTTTTATAATGAAGATACGAATAAGTTCCGGCTTCATGACTGTATGCAAAAGCCCCCATACGTTCGAAACGCATTTCTTCGACGAATGCGGTTAATTCATCAAAATCGTCCTCCGTTTCACCGGGATGACCAACCATAAATGTTGTACGGAGGTGTATGCCGGGCGCTTCCTCGCGTATTTTCTCTATCAATTCATACGTTTCCCGGCGTGTAATTCGGCGTCGCATATATTTAAGAACCCTGTCGCTCACATGCTGCAAGGCTATATCTAAATACTTGCATACATTATCACGTTCGCGCATGACGCGAAGTAAATCGTAAGGAAAACGTGTCGGATAGCCGTAGTGAAGACGTATCCACTCAATTCCCGGAATATCGGACAGGCGTTCGGTCAGTTCGGGTAGCGCGAGACGTCTATACAAATCAAGGCCATAGTAAGTCAGATCCTGTGCTATGACTTGCAGTTCCTTGACTCCCTTACCAACAAGTGCCCGCGCTTCCGACACGATTTCATCTATCGGACGGGATTTATATTTACCGGTTATCAAGGGTATCGAACAATATGAACAATGACGGTCGCAACCTTCCGCAATCTTAAGATATGCATAATGAGAAGGCGTTGATAACAGGCGGTTGTCGGTCAAATCGGAATGATATGATTTGCCGAGATCTTTCAAAATATTTTTCCAGTTGAATTTTCCATAAAATTGGTCGACGCCGGGTAATTCATGCTTCAGATCTTGCATAAAACGTTCGGAAAGACATCCCATAACAAATAGTTTTCCGATATGTCCCTTTCTTTTTGCTTCTTCGAGGTCAAGAATCATGTTTATTGACTCTTCCTGAGCGTCTCCGATAAATCCGCAGGTGTTTACGATAACGATTTCACCGTTTACCTTATCCGGATCGTAGGCTACGACATAGCCATTGGCTTTAAACCGGCACATCAGCTGTTCCGAGTCGACAAGGTTTTTCGAACAACCGAGCGTAATGATATCAACCTTATTTTTCCTCATTTAAATCAGAAAAATCATTCGCTAAATAAAGAATTAACAAATTCGATACGCCTGAAGACTTGCAGATCCTCCACTCCTTCGCCAAGGCCGATGTATTTAACGGGAATACGAAACTGGTCGGATATGCCTATCACGACGCCTCCTTTTGCCGTTCCGTCGAGTTTAGTGATAGCCAAGGCGTTTACTTCCGTAGCTGCGGTAAACTGTTTCGCTTGCTCAAAAGCGTTCTGACCGGTCGAACCATCAAGAACGAGCAGCACTTCATGCGGAGCATCCGGTATAACCTTTTTCATCACATTTTTTATCTTGGTCAATTCGTTCATAAGGTTTACTTTATTGTGAAGCCGTCCTGCGGTATCAATGATAACAACATCCGTGTTATTGGCCTTCGCCGAGTTTAGCGTATCGAAAGCTACGGAGGCCGGATCGGATCCCATTTTTTGTTTCACTACCGGAACGTCGACGCGTTCACCCCATACGACCAACTGCTCTACGGCGGCAGCACGGAACGTATCGGCAGCGCCGAGATAGACGTTGAAACCGTTCTTTTTAAACTGAAAAGCGAGTTTGCCGATAGTCGTCGTTTTACCTACTCCATTGACTCCGACAACCATTATGACATAAGGTCCGGTATGATTTGAAATTGTAAAACTCTCCGCATCCTGCGTGTTGTTTTCCATTAGCAATGCAGCGATTTCTTCACGAAGCAACGTTGTCAATTCATTTGTCGTGACGTATTTATCGACTGAGGCGCGTTTTTCAATGCGTTTGATAATCTTCAGCGTCGTTTCCACGCCTACGTCGGACATGATCAACACTTCTTCCAAGTCGTCAAGAACAGCATCATCGACCTTACTCTTCCCTATAACGGCATGCGTTATTTTAGAAAATACGCTGTCTTTGGTTTTAGAAAGTCCTTTGTCCAACGTTTCTTTCTTTTCCTTATTAAAAAAACCGAATATACCCATTTTTTACTTTGTCTTTTTTAGAGTTATTTTGCAAAAATACATTTTTTATTAAAAATATCAATAATCTGCGCCATTATTTAATCATGCCGGTGTTTATTTTGTCGGTTTTCATTCACACTTTTAACACATACGGTTTTTATAATCCTCATAGATAAAAGTACGATAAATTTCCAGTTTTCCATCTTCATGTATAATGGCTATTGAAGGATGCGGTACGCCGTTGAACAGAGTTGTTTTGACTGTCGTGTAGTGAATCATATCCTCGAAAATTATCCGGTCGCCGAGCTTCAGGGGCTTTTCAAACAACCAATTACCCACGAAGTCGCCACTCAGGCAACTGCATCCTCCGATACGATAAATATTTTTCCCGGTATTCGGATGTTTGTCGCCCGGTATATTCGACTGTTCGCTTGCTGTATTCGTTTGTTTGCCTTCCGAAACTTCCGTTGGTCCCGGTTCAATGTCTTTTGCTCCACGTATGACCGGTTTGTAGGGCATTTCAAGGCAATCGGGCATATGGCATGAAAAAGAAGCGTCAATGATAGCCGTTTTGATCCCGCCGTTTTCCACAATATCGACAACCGTAGTAAGCAAGTATCCCGTCTGCCAGACAAAAGCGCTACCGGGTTCAAGTATAACTTTAAGGTTTGGGTATCTTGACTTGAAAGATTTCAACAGCGAAATGAGATGTTTCGTATCGTAATCTTTACGTGTCATAAGATGTCCTCCCCCCATATTTAACCATTTTAATCGTTTTAAAAAACGGCCGAAACGGTTTTCTATTGCGTCTAACGTTTTTTCCAGATCGCAGGATGACGATTCGCACAGTGTATGGAAATGAAGTCCTTCGACGCCTTCCGGTAATGTATCACCGAGTTTATGCGCCGTTATACCCATGCGTGAACCGGGAGCACAAGGATTATACATGTCCGTTTCCACGGTTGAATACTCGGGATTGATGCGCAATCCGCACGAGATCGTATTTCCGGTAGCCGCAACCTGCGGGTAAAACCGTTCGAACTGGGATAGTGAATTGAACGTTATATGGCTACTGTACTTCATGAAAATTGGGAAGTTTTCTTCTGTATAGGCTGGCGAATAGGTATGCGCAAGGCTTCCCATTTCTTCCCGGGCAAGCTGCGCCTCATTTACGGAACTTGCCGTGGACGCAAACCCGTATTCCTTGAATAGAGGGAAAGCTTTCCACAAAGCAAAAGCTTTAAATGCCAATATAATATCCACATCCGCACGTTCACTTACATTTTTTATCAACATAAGGTTTTTGCGAAGTAAAGATTCTTCCATAACATAGCACGGAGATGGTATTTTATTCATTATATGACTCATAATGTACAATATTGTCTTTAAAAATTTTCACAGATGAAACTATATCACTTTCAGCCTTGCATATTTAAGAAGCAATTTTTTTTCACTTGTATTTTTGAATTTTATAGTCGCCAATGTATTGTTTCCCGTTCCCTCCAAAGCGATAACTTCCCCTTCTCCGAAAAGATTATGCACAATTTTATTTCCGACGGAAATGCCTTCGATCGTATGTTTTTTTTCGCCGGCATCCGCTGCTTTTTCTAAGCGTTTATAGTTCGGATTTTTCAATGGCGCTACAGTATGTTGGTGCGTTTCGTGTTGTTGGCCGGTTCCAGACTGTCGCCGTTCCGTCGAATACGAATTACCGGCAAAGTTGCCTCGTCTCTTCGAGCTTCCGTAAAACGAAGTATCGGCATCCCATGCGGGATTTTGGACGGACATGCTGCGGCTTCCGAATATCTTGCCCGGCAATTCTATATTATCGGGGAAATCAAGATATTTACCATCAATATCCTTGATAAAAAAACTGGGTTGGGTTGTAATGCTTTGTCCATTACGATAGCGGTTTTTAGCATAGGTAATGATGCAGTTCCTTTTAGCGCGCGTTATAGCGACATAAAACAAGCGCCGTTCTTCTTCCATTGCACGCAGGCTGTCCATCGAATGTTGCGAAGGGAACAGATCATTTTCCATTCCTACGATAAAGACATTATTGAATTCCAAACCTTTAGCCGAATGAACGGTCATCAATGTCACCAGATCCGCATTTTCATCTTTATCCCAATCCTGGTCCTGATCGGTCATGAGTGAAACTTCCATTAGGAAATCGGTAAGTGAAACATTTTCGGAGCCTTCTTCCTGTTTTATCAAGACAAATTCATTGATAGCGTTCATAAGTTCCTGCACATTTTCCCGGCGGCTTATTCCTTCGATTGACGTATCTTGAGTGAGTGTGGCGGCAATACCGCTACGTTTTATGATATATTCCGCTATATCGACCGCCGACGTCTTCTTACTATTATCCTGAAAATCTTCAATCATGAGACGAAAGTCCCGAAGTTTGCCAGCTGTTCCCTTGTTTACTGCAAGCGCATACTCTTCCGATGGTGAGGCTATCACTGTCCACAAACTGACATTGGCCGAAGTTGCAGCCTGCCGGAGCTTATCAATCGTCGTGTTGCCTATGCCGCGCACCGGATAATTGATTATGCGCTTAACGGATTCCTCGTCGCTTGGGTTTATCACTGCGCGGAAATACGCGATTACATCTTTTATTTCTTTTCGCTGATAAAACGACTGGGAGCCGTAAACCTTATATTTTATCATACGTTTATGCATTGCTTCCTCAAGTACGCGCGACTGGGCATTCGTACGGTAAAGAATCGCAAAATCGGAATATGAATATCTGTTATCCCGCATCATATCAAGTATTACAGAAGACACAAGGTATCCTTCTTCATAATCGGAGTAGGTTGAATGTACGGTCACTCGACTACCTTTTTCATTTTCCGAATAAACGGTTTTATCTATCCGTTCCTTATTTTTGGTTATCAAACTATTTGCCGCATCAACAATATTTTGTGTCGAACGGTAATTACGTTCCAGTTTAAACAGTTTGCAATCCTCATAATTATCCTTGAAACGCAACATATTATCAATATTGGCGCCACGAAAGGAATAGATGCTCTGCGCGTCGTCGCCGACGACAAAAACATGCTGATGCTTTTCACAAAGACGTGTTACAATTAGATGCTGGGCAAAATTAGTATCCTGATACTCGTCTACCAGCACATACTGGAATTGTTCCTGATATTTTGCCAGAACGTCGGGATTATCGCGAAAAAGAATATTTGTCTGCAAAAGCAGTTCGTCGAAGTCCATCACCTCCGCTTTTTGACAACGATTTTGATAACGCCGGTATATCTCGCTTACGAGCGGCGTCTTGGCATAATTATCATATTTAACCAATTCCTTGTTTCGTTCATAAGCGCTACACGTTATCAACGAATTTTTAGCATTTGAAATACGGCTTTGCACCATACCCGGACGATACTGTTTGTCGTCGAGTTGCATTTCTTTTATAATGGTCTTTATCAGATTTTTCGAGTCGGAAGAATCATAAATCGTAAAATCGGAAGGATAACCTATATGCGTTGCTTCACGGCGCAGTATACGGTAAAAAATAGAGTGAAACGTCCCCATCCACAAATAACGAGTGACGTACTCGTTGGTGACGGCGGCTATACGCTGCTTCATTTCCCGTGCGGCCTTGTTGGTGAAAGTAAGAGCCAAGATTGCATGGGGCTGGTAGCCGTTTTGTAAAAGGTGAGCAATCTTATAGGTCAGCACGCGCGTTTTTCCCGAACCGGCGCCTGCAACAACAAGTGAAGGCCCGTCGTTATACAAAACAGCTTCCCGTTGACTATCATTCAGTTGACACAAATAATCTATCACTTATTTTAAAATTTTATGAATGAATAAAGATACCCATCTTCACTGCGAAGCGTCAGCTTTTTTTTACTCAGCTTTTCGATTGTAAACGACCGTTCCCTACTCTCCCAGTCCGAAGATTCAATATGATCTTCAAACTCAAGCCTTATAGACAAGTTATTATCATTCTGTCTTTTCAGGCCATAAAGAAACAAATAGTCATCCCCTTGCGACACATAAATCTGCATCAGAAAAACAGATTCCGACTGAAAATTATACCATACAGTATCCACTACGGTTTCAGTGCCATTTTTTTCTACCGTTTTCAGCTGCCATTTACCAACCAGATCCGACGTTGTAACATCATCACATGCCATACAAAGCATTAGGACCGGTAATATAAGAAAATAATATTGTTTCATCTGTTTAATATTTCAGCGTGCAAAAATACGATTTTAAAAGCAGATATGCTAAATATGGATCATTTATTTTACCTCCGATGTTCAAAAACAGAGAAAGATGTTTATAATAAATTGTATTCTTGTTTTTTCAGGATTTAGAAGCAATATGATATACAATATGCTATATTATTTTCTTTAAAAACCTGTTCCACATGAATTTTTCGGTTCGCATGTCAATCGATCGCCATATGGTTGCCGCCTTGCCGACAATCAAATCATCCGGTAACAGACCCCAGTAGCGCAAATCGCGCGAATCAAATACCCAGTCGCCCGCCATAAAATAGTAATCGTGCGTAAACGTATATGCGTACAAAGGTTTGTCATCCATAAACGCCTGTCCTTCCCTGACCATAATCTTACGGCCAGTCTCGTACGCGATCAGGTTTCCATACAGCACGATGTTTTGCGTATCTATGGCCACCTCGCTGCCTTTACGGGGTACATACAGCGGGCCGAAATGCTTGACGTTCCACCGGTATGCCGAATCGAACGGGAAACAGCGGAAGATTTCCTGCCGGAACGTACTGTCCGCCATTTCCGACAGTTCCGCCTGACGGTG
>JAISEJ010000057.1 GCA_031264155.1 Tannerella sp.
TTGATAAAGAAAAGATTCGATATATCTACTTTGTCATAGAAACAAAAGGCTCGGATTCTTCCATGGAATTGCGCGGAACCGAAAACCTGAAAATCCATTGTGCCCGGGTACATTTTGAAAAAATCAGTGACAGTGAAGTAAAGTATGACGTAGTCGATAACTACGATAAGTTAATGGATCTGGTACAATTGAAATAGAATGAAGAATATTACGTCCGGCGGCTGGATCGGGAGCACGAAACATGTCCGCACGTATAACGCGAGCGGGCAGCGGCTGGGTGAAGAAGGTAGTGAAATAAACGCCCGAACGTCCCCCGGCACGTTCAACAGGCACGCAAATGACGCTGATTGAAAAGATAAACGCAGACAGGAAACTATCTGCGTTTATCTTTTCCTGCCCCGCCCGACGGGGTTGTAGGGGCGTAGCGCGCTACGCCCTGTCGCGCCATATTTTCATTTTCCGACATCGAAAAATCGTCATAAAACGCCTTTTGTGCTGGGCAATTCATATTTGTATACATCGCGTCTGACGGCCATTTTTACGGCTTTGGCAAAGGCTTTGAATATGCCTTCGGCTTTATGATGCTCGTTTTCACCTTCGGCTTTTATGTTAAGATTCATCCTCGCCGCATCACTTAGCGATTTGAAGAAATGAAGGAACATTTCCGCAGGCATATCCCCGATCTTCTCGCGTTTGAACGTCGCATCCCAAACAAGCCACGAACGTCCGCCGAAATCAAGCGCCACACGGCACAGGCAATCGTCCATAGGCAGACAGTAGCCATAACGCTCTATGCCGCGCTTGTCGCCCAGCGCTTTCGACAACGCTTCGCCAAGTGCGATTGCCGTATCTTCGATCGTGTGATGTTCATCCACATGGAGGTCGCCGTCGACTTTTACGGTCAAATCCATACCGCCGTGTTTCCCGATCTGTTCAAGCATGTGGTCAAAGAAACCGATTCCGGTTGACAGGTCGCAGGCGCCGTTTCCGTCAAGATTAACATCTATGTATATGTCTGTTTCTTTTGTTTGACGCTGCACGACAGCCCGACGTTCGCCGGCAAAAAGAAAATCCTTAATCTTATCCCACGAATCAAATGCATAGATGCCTCTTTTGCGAGACGAAGCATCCGGCTCTTCCGCAGATATGAGGATGCCTGTACATCCAAGATTTTCGGCCAGTTCCATATCGGTCCGCCGGTCGCCGATGACGTACGAATGTTCAAGGTCGTAGTCGCCGGTCATATATTCCGTTAACATTCCCGTCCGCGGCTTGCGGTCAGGCGAGTTGTCTTCGGGGGAAGAGGTGTCGACAAGTATCTTATCAAATCGAACGCCTTCGCCGGCAAACACTTCAAGCATTTTATGCTGCACGCGGTCAAAATTCTCCTGCGGATACGCAGGCGTACCCAATCCGTCCTGATTGGTAACGATGACGAGCTCGAAATCAAGATTCCTGCAAATAAAATACAGGTTGCGTATAACTCCCGGGAGAAATGCAAGCTGTTCAAGCGTGTCGACCTGATACGTTACGGGAGGTTCGACAATGAGCGTACCGTCGCGGTCAATAAATAAAGCTCTTTTTTTCATACAAATACTTTCTGAGTCGAAAGTTGAGGCGCTCTCTACTTCCAATTTTTCAACTGATTAAAATTTCAATTTTTCAACCTTAAAACGGCAAATCCGTACCGTCGTCGGAAGGCGACATTTCCGGCGCTAAGGGCGGATTGTCTACAGGCGGTGTGAATCCTGCATCTCCCGCCGGCGTGCTTTCGTCGGGATCGACCTTCCATGCGCGGATGTCATTGTACCAGCGACCGTTATATTCGCGGCAGTCGATATCGAAGCTCACTCTCAGGGACTGCCCTTCCAGAATACCATACTGGTCTATCTTGTCACCCCACAGGTTAAACATCATCTTACGCGGATACTGCGAACTTTGTTCGTATTCGATTACATAATCCTGTTTTTTCCAGGTTCCGTTCTTTCCTTCTCCCGTCTGAACGGGCTGTACGGCAATAATTTTTCCTCTTACTTCCATAATTATAATTCTTTCAATGCGTTTATTAATATTTCGTTTTCCTCTGCCGTCCCGACCGTGATACGCAGGCATCCGAGACACAAAGATACATTATTCCGGTTACGTACGACGACGCCTTTATCGATTAATCGATTATAAATATCATTCGCGTCGGGCACTTTCACCAGCAGGAAATTTGCGTCCGACGGGTTTACCTTTTCCACCAAAGGGATTGCCGCCAGTCGCCCGGCAAAAATCTCGCGCTGTTCGAGCAGCATCTTCACCCAACCGTTCTTCCGGCCTTCATGCGCCAACTGTTCGCCGACAAATCTTTGCGTCAGCATATTGATGTTGTACGGATATTTCACCTGATTCAGATAGCCGATGATCCGTTCGGAGGCGAACGCCATGCCGCATCTCACGGAAGCAAGTCCCCAGGCTTTAGAGAAAGTCTGCAAGACAATCAGGCGCGGATGTTCGTCCAGCGCTTCCAGCCACGACGGTCGGGAAGAAAAGTCGATATAGGCTTCGTCCATCACCGTGATTCCTTCGAATCCGTTCAATATTTTCATGACTTCGCCGCCGTCCATGAGGTTGCCCGTAGGATTATTCGGCGAACAGAGGAATATCACTTTTGTCTTTTCGTCAACCGCCGCCAGCAGCCGCGCAGCATCGAGCGAATAATCGTCATTCAACAACACCGTGCGGTACTCGACGCTGTTAATATCGGCACATACGCGGTACATGTTATAGGTCGGATCTATCGCAACGATATTATCCTCTTTCGGTTCGCAAAAGATACGTATAATCAGATCGATCGGTTCGTCGCTGCCCACCCCCAGCATAATCTGCGAAGGACGTACGTTTTTAATTCCCGCTATTTTTGCCTTGAGTTCCTCCTGCAACGGATCCGGATAACGGTTATAAGGAGTATTCATCGGATTCTCATTCGCATCAAGAAAAACCGAAGCCTCCCCTTTAAATTCGTAACGCGCACAGGAATAAGGCTTCAGATTACGTATGTTTTCCCTGACCAATTCTGATATTTCAATCATAACATCTAAATAATTTGTGACAAAGGTAGGGAATATCGGGAAAAATACAAGATAAATCTGTTAGTGATAACAATTAATAACAATTAAGTACTATCCAAAAATTAATTCATATTATTTTATTTTCCAAATGTTGTGGTTAATACCTCCGCCTTTAGACGACTATGCTTTCAGTCGATTTTAGCCGAAATTTAACGGGGCTGTTCAAAAAGTCGAACAAACCCTTTTTATGCTTTTTTTCTTCAGGTCTCTATCTGAGATCGTTTTCAAATATTCAAATCTCAATTTCTTTTTGTATCTTTGTGTCTAAAAACAAGACAAATAAGACAATATGAAGCAGATATTGGATGTGGCCGAATATATCGCGGGCAAGTATGGCGCGAGGCTTCAGGCAGGGGAGTTGCAGCAATTTGCCTCGATAATGGAGTGTCGGGAGTTAAAAAGGGGCGAGCTGTTCCTGGATCAGGGGCAAGTGGCTAAAGAGATTATCTACGTGTATTCCGGGACGATGAGGCTATTTTATTACAAAAAAGGACGCGACGTGACGGAGCATTTCGCGCGCGCCGACACTCACTTTGTTTACAGCATTATCAGCCTGTTCAGGAAACGGCGAACAGAGTTAATGGTGGAGGCGCTGGAGCCAAGTATTATCTATACCATCAATTACGACAAGTTGAAAATATTACTGCTGCAAATACCGCAACTCGCGAAGCTGTACGTGGATATTTTGGAAGAAGGGTTGATTATCTCGCAGGAAAAGGCGGATTCATGGCGATTCGAGACTGTTAAAGAGCGATATAAAAGGTTCACGAGAGAATACCCGGAAGTGGTTAAAATAGCTTCCGTGAATCACATCGCCTCTTATCTGCTCATGGCGCCGGAATCGCTGAGCCGGGCGCGCGGGGAGATCGTATGATTTATCATTTATTTTTCACGAAAAATATATGCTGCCAGGGATTGGACGGTCGGGAAAACATGTTCTTTGTTACGCTCCTGCAACTGTTTTAGGTCGGCAACACGAGACCAGCCCGCCGATAGGCACCGAATCCCCGCCTGATGGCAGGATATTATATCGGAAACGGTATCCCCGATATAGACCAGTTCGTCGGGAGAGAGATTGTATTTATCACGAAGGTTTTCCAGCGATTCCGCCTTGATATTTTTGTCGGGAGAGCCTGTGTCAATGGAATCAAAGCAATGCTCCATGCCGAATTGTCGGAGCGTGATTTGGCAGCTTCGCGCTCCTTTTCCCGTGACTAATGCCACGAGAATATGACGTTTTTTCAACTCGGCGATCAAATCCTTTATCCCGTCAAAGGGTTCGGGACACGCGGCGTGCATTTCCTGATAGCGGGTATAAAAGTCTTCCAACGCTGTTTCCCACCCTTTATCCATCACTTTTCGCATCATTCCTTCCTCGTTTAAACCAAAAGTCAGGATAATCTCTTTTTCGGGCAGTATTTTGCCGGAATAGGAAAATACCGTCTCCTGAAAAGCTTGGATACACGTGGGAATAGTTTCTCCTATCGTCCCGTCCAGGTCAAAGACAACCAGCTTGATCATGATTTTTTTCCGTTTAATGCGCGAATGACCCGGCAAGGATTGCCGACGGCCAGACTGTCGGCGGGTATATCCTTTGTGACCACGCTGCCCGCTCCCACGACGGAGCCTTTGCCAACCGTCACCCCGGGCAGGATAATAACGCCCCCGCCAATCCAACACCCGTCTTCGATGGTAACCGGCAGGGCATAGGTTTGGCAAAAATACTTGGAACTTCCTTCCTGCCAGCCCGGCACGAGTCTATCTGCTAATTCTACCGGGTGGGTAGCGGTATATATTTGCACGTTGGAGGCAATCAAAACATGGTTCCCGATGGTTATTTTATTGCAATCGACAAAAGTGCAGTTCATGTTCACGGATACATTGTCGCCGACATGAATATTCCGCCCGTAATCACATATAAACGGGTTGCCGATGGAGACGTTGCTGCCCGTGCTGCCCAACAATTCCTTCAACAGGTTATATTTACCCGCTTTTTCATGATAAGGCAGCGTGTTGTATCG
>JAISEJ010000079.1 GCA_031264155.1 Tannerella sp.
ATTTTGTCAGTTTGTAGAATTGTGCTGTCGTTTATTGCGCCGTAATCGGTCAGGCGATACTGTTTCCCTAATGTGTTTATATCGGCGGGTTCAAATTGATGAAACCACTCCGGCACAGGCGTTCTGTCGGGAAACATATCATTTGCCCGAAGACTGGTTGCAAAACATACTGCAAATAACCATATCAAAACCAAGAAATTTTTCATAATAATAAAATGATATTTATTTATACTCAAAAAGAGATTCTTTTTCTTCTCCTGTCAATTGAATTTTCATCTCGCAAAGGTCTGTTTTTTTCCTTAATCTTGCAAACTAATTACTTTTGAGTATAATATTTTCTTCATAATTACTATAAAATCACATTTTTCAATTCATCAGGGGCGTCGGTGTTTTTTATATTCAAGCAACGGGTCTTGTTGCCCAATCAGATATAATATCTGCGCTGCAAACCAATATTTTCCTCTTTCCGACATTGGTTTCAAACAATATTCTCAGCTTCCGGTTGATAAACCATGTGTCGACAGGTTGTATTATAGGCTGGAAGTTGGCAGGAAAGCTGTTTAACTCCATGATTTGCCCATTACAGATAAGCTCCCATCATTGCAAACCCGTATAGAAATCGGGATGCAAAGAGGTGTTACAGTTTTCTACCGGGTGAAACATCCCGACGGGATGCCGGGCAGCTGCGTAACATGAGATACTAAATATTTTCTTTTCATTTGCCATGTAAGGTATCCGTTTGTTTATCTAACCACACTTTCATTTCAGCTGCTCCTCGATTAGACCACGAGTAGTACGGGATGAGCGTCAAGCCTTTATAATTCAGCACCTGGTTTTTGTTTAAGAATGAAGGGAAAGCGGAATTATCCTTCAACGGTTTTTCCCGGCAATACACCAACGGGCCACGTTCAACAGCCATCTTGCCGGCATCGTCTTTCACAAGTTCGTTGGCTACGACGGTGCGAATTTCCATTGGAAAATCAAGCGTTATCCTGTCGCCCTTTTTCCATGTTCGGGAAATTTCAAGATAACCGTTCTTCAATTCACCGTTTGCAGTTTTGCCGTTGACTTTTACGGCATACGCTTTATTTTGTTTATTCGTAAAATGATACAAATCGCTTTCAAAACGGTCTTGTGCCCAAGCGAGGATTCGGTCTTTTAGTGTAAATGCCGTTTGCGTTGCAGGATTAATCGCAATTTCTACTGTTCCATTCCAGAGATAAGCAGTTTTTTGTTCGATTTCAATGCTTGTATTTGCCAGGGAAACTTTCGTCCGGTTTGCCATAAAAAGATTGATATATAATTCGTTATTTTGCACGGCATATATCAGGCTGGGAATATACGGAATAAAACGAATGAGATTTGTAGGACAACAGGAAGTGTCGAACCATTTGGCGCGAGTCAATTGGCGCGAGTTGAAAGCATATTCGCCGTCGGATTCGAGAGGATTGGCGTAGAAAAATTCCGTTCCCTTATTTGAAATACCCGAAATTATGCCGTCATAGAGCATCCGCTCCAAGATGTCGAAATATTTGGCCTCGCCGGTAAGACGGAATATCCGCTCGTTCCAGTACACGCCGCCTATTGCCGCACAAGTCTCGGCATACGCGGTTTTGTTGGGCAAATCGTAGTTTACACCAAATGCTTCGCCTTTACGCGAAGCCCCTAATCCGCCTGTAATATACATTTTTTTATGTACTACATTTTCCCAGAGCTTATCCACTGCCGCACGGTAGGCCGAATCGCCATAAATGGCGGCAATGTCGGTCATTCCCGCATACATGTAGACGGCGCGGACGGCGTGTCCCACCGCCTCGTCCTGCTCCACGACCGGTTTATGGTCCTGCCGGTATGCCTCATTTCCCTGAATACTGATTCGTCTGCGATTATCCAGAAACTGTTTAGCAAGATGCAGATAATCCTCTTTTCCCGTGATTTGATACAGTTTAACTGGTGTCCGGGAAATTCCAGATACAGATTGCTGATGGGTGAAACCGTAAAGGTTTTTACAAGCAAATCGGCATTTTCAAGGCAATATCAAGAAAATTCCGCTTGCCTGTCGCCATGTAATGTGCCGCTGCCGCCTCAAACAAATGTCCGCTGTTATACAATTCGTAGCTCATACCCAAATCAAACCAGCGGCCGCCGCCTGATTTTACCCACTTCGCAGGTGGATTTTTTGGGTCAATCGTCCGGAATGTAGTCAAGTATCCATCGGGTTCCTGCCCATAGGCGATGATAGCGATTATCGAATCCAAATAATTATCCAATTGGCTGGTATGACGTTAATTTAATGTTATATGTCAAGATTGTTGATTCTATCCCGGAATTGTTTCCATTTTCCGTCAGTTTCATTGAAACACCGAAGAATCAGTATTTTTTTTGCACCGGAATCAGACCATTTCATTCCCGAATTATACATGCTTTGTTTGATGATTATCTTGCATGCTGCTTCTTTGACTCCTGAGCCTGGTGGAATTTTTTATCTAAATATTCAGAATATTTCATTTGATGAATATGATTTGTAAAACAGGTGATACATTGTAATAGTTCCTTTTTTTCTCATCCGTAATTTTTCTTTTTAGAAATCCCAGCATCTCTTTTAACAGTTTTTCTGCACCTCCTTCTTCATCCCTTAATCTGTGACATGCCTCAGTAAACCATTCATTTCTATCCGGTCTACGTTTAAATGCTGCCCGGGATGCTTTGGAAAGATATTCGCCGGCATGAAAAAATCCAATACCTGAATGCCTACCGTTGCCTCTAAAAATTTCCGGTTGTCCGTTGCTCCATCTGCTACTCCTACTAATCTCTTCCCCCGAAACCGTTTCCTTACTTCTTCGATTTCCTTTTGGAAACTTTTGTAAAATGTCTCCTTCCCATATTCAGGAGAATTAGCCACATAGACAGTATAAAGACGTTCGCCGCTTTCATCATAATAATTCATGCTGCCTGCCACAGCCTGACGCCATCCATCCTGACGCATAAACATACAGGTACTGTCAAGGCTTATTCCTGTACTTGATACTTCTTCCATTTCTGCTTCCGGACAATAATCCCGTGTGACTGTTTCTGACAATTTTCCTGCCGACTGACTAATATCCCGGATATAGTTCCCGGATATTATTCTGCTGTGATTCGCTTTTAAATCACGCTGTACCTGCCGGGAACTTCCACAGGTGTACCTGCTGCTTGCCATTTTCGCAAATTTGGGCGTCGAAAATATGATTACGCAAGCATCCTTATCTAATGGACAATGTGTTTTCCCGCCTTCTGTTCTTTGATAGACATGGCGACACAGCTCAAACTCTCCAAAAGGACACTGATAAGTCTTCGATATTTGACCTTTACCTGTATGTTTCTTTTGCGATACCTGTATCAATGTCCCATCTGTATCAAACTGTGATAACGCATGTCGGGTTGCCGGTAAGACTGCTTCATTTACCGCTTTTTGAATGTATTCCTCTGTGGTCAACATCTCTTTCGCATCTATCGGTATTGTGATTTGATTTGTAACACTTGTTTTATTCGATTTTACTATTAATGATTCCATTTTTTCCATTTCTTTGTCTACTTTGTATGTAGTAATTTCTTTGAACACAAAGGTATTGTAGTTTTTTATATTCACATTAAATTATCGTCACACCCCTTTAGAGAACACCACCTGATTTTTTGTTTATACTCCTGTTATTTTTTTGCAAAATTACTCTTTTTTTTCGCACTGCAAATATAAGGCGCGATTATGAAAATACAACTTTTCAAGTCGTTGCCGAGTATGTTATAGATATAAAACATAGTGAACAGGTACGCCGCTGGTGGCCTTTCCTGCGCGACCGCCGTATCGACGCTTTTACGGAAATAACAGAACGGTCCCTAGACAACGGCTAACCATATACCGCACTTATTTATAATTATTTAACGTCATTAATTTGTGTGTCTAATTTTTTAGACGCACATTTGCAGCGTTGATTCTATATAAAACGGAAAAATATGAATTTAAAATTAACAAAAGCAGAAGAACAGGTGATGAAGATTCTTTGGGAACTCGAACAGGGAACCGTCCAGCAAATCCTGGAAAAATTCGAACTGCCCAAACCTGCCCGGACAACTGTCGCTACGGTTCTCAGTATTCTGGGAAACAAAGGGTTTGTCGAACATGCAAACGCCGGGAAAATGAATACTTATTTCCCTTTGATGAAAAAAGACGCTTACTCCAAGTCCCAACTGTCGGTTATCATGAAGAATTATTTCGATAATTCTTTTGCCTCCATGGTATCCTTTTTTGCAAAAGAAAACAACCTCTCAATAGAGGAACTGGACAAACTGCTGGAAGAAACAAGGGAAGCCTTGCGTAAGGAAAATAAAATCGACGAATAAACGCTGCTATGGAAATCTACCTCCTTAAATACGGTATCTGGATTGCC
>JAISEJ010000160.1 GCA_031264155.1 Tannerella sp.
GAATCATATTAATCATATAAATCAAATAAATCAAAGTCAAGAATCATATTAATCATATAAATCATATAAAATCACAGTTCAGAAGTGTATTTTTTATTGGTCAGCCGTTTGAAATTCAGCCTTGTCTCTCCAAAATTGATTAATAATCCGACTTCCAGATTGTATACTTCCAAATAGTTTATTGCTTGTGCGAAATGTATATTCTCCAGTGTTGTAGTCGCCTTTAGTTCCAACGATATTGTCTCTTCTACGAGGAAATCAACTCTTCGCGTGCCAATATGTTCGCCTTTGTAATGAATAGGCATTTCAAATTCCCGGTGAAAACGGATTCCCGCCAGACGCATTTCTATCGCTAACGCCCGCTGATAAATAACTTCTTGAAAACCGTTTCCCAAAGCGCCGTGTACCATCATCGCACATCCGATTATCTGAGAGGTCAATCCCGAATATTTGTACTGTTCCTTAATCATCATATAAATCATCTTATTTTATTTCCAGCGCATAAAAGTAATGCTTTTTTTATTATCCGGGCATTCTCTAAAACGCCTTATTCTTACTTTAATCTATTATCTCATGAAATTCATTGACCATTCTTCGGTAAATAGGATCCTCTTTCCCTCGCACCTGTCCTACAAAGTTGATGTAGCCGCTTAGGCGGTGGATGAAGAGTTGTTGCTGTGCTTCGTCGGGAGGGGTTGTCAGGTTGAAGTGTCGTTGCGTGGCTGTTTTGAGGCCGTTTTTTGTTGAATCGTGGAGCATTGCGCGGATTTTCTTTAGTCGTTTTCTGTCTACGTTTACTTTTTTATTTACGGTTAGGCCTGTTACGGTTTGTTTGCGGTGCGCGGATTTTAGGTATACTTTCTTTTCGTTGGGTTCAAAGCCGTGGCGGCGGATCAGGTCTTTGATTTTTAGGATGAGTTCATTTGAGATGAATTCGTTGGATGAGAAGGTTAAATCGTCGGCGTAGCGTGTGAATTGTAACTGGTTTTCCTGGCAAAAGTTTCGCAAATCGGCGTCCAGTTCCAGGCAGACGAAGTTCGACAGGACGGGGGAGGTTGGCGCGCCTGTCGGGAGTTTGGCTTCGTAGGTGGTGAGGAGTGTGAGAGCGGTTGCTATTTGTTCGTTGAAATGGAAGACGGGCGAGGTGAACAGTTTCTTTATCTTCCGGGCGGGGATGCTTGGGAAGAAATCTTTCAGGTCGATGTTCAACAGGTGTTTTTTGCCGGTGTGAGCTTCGGCATTTGCTACGATGTTGCAAGGCGTTTTGTTCAGGTAGTGCGGGTTTATCACGAAGCCGTGTACTTCTTCGGGCTTTATACATAAATAACAGGCCTGTAAATAATAATTCAGCCGTTTCTGGATTCTCTTTAATGGCTTTTGAGGTTCAAAAATATGCCGCTTACCGCCTCGTTTTTTGGCAATCGTATACTGGTTATATTCCGGGGAATTGATTATTTTTTCAAGGTAGTAAATCGGCGTTTCGAGAAACCGGCAAAGTTTTAAAGGATTTCTAAGCGAGAGCAGGCGCAAAGCGTTGAGTTCGTGCTTTTGCAGAGCAGCCTTCCGTTTTTTTGACGGATGTAATATGCCGGGAATCTGTTGCATAAGTGAAAAATGAGCTGTTGTTAATTATCTTTGATTCGTATGCTTTATGAGGAGCGGAGCGGAGCATGAAGCTAATTTCCACTCTTTCACGGGTTGCAGGAACACAACCGCTCTGTCAGTAAAATAGCGTTTGACATCATAATGTTTGAAACAACAGCTCATTATCTCTTTAAAAGGGCAAGTCTTCGTCTATATCCTTCAATCGCTTAGACGAGAATTTAAAGTTTTTCTTCACATCGACGAGGGTTTTAAATTGGGGTATTTCAGCATCAAATAGCAAGCGGACTTCGTTTGTCGCTCCGTTGCGATTTTTTGCCACGATAAATTCCGTAATGCCGGAAATATCCTTTCCCTTGTCGCCTTCAAAAATTTTGTAATACTCGGGGCGATGCAGCAAAATCACCTTATCGGCGTCTTGTTCAATGGCGCCGCTTTCGCGCAAATCGGCAAGTATCGGACGTTTGCCCTCTATTCCGTCTCTGTATTCAGCGCTTCTGTTCAACGAACTCGAAACGATCACGCACACATTATGTTCCCGGGCAATCTCTTTCAGTTCGCGGCTTGCATAACTCACTTCATCTACGCGCTGCCGCCAATGTTGATTGGAACGTATCAATTGCAGGTAATCAACCACAATTACTTTTACGCCATTTTCGCGAATTTGTTTTTCGCAATGCGCTTTTATGGCGGTAATGCCATTATTCCGGCTGTCGAGCACAAACAATTGGTGGTCGGCAAACTTTTTTTCAGTCTTGTCGATACGTTCCCATTCCTTCTCACTCAGGGTTTTTTGCAGCAACCGGTGCGCCGGAACTTCGGAGAGCGACGCAATAAAACGATTGGCGAGTTGCTCGCCCGAAAGATCGAGCGTAACAAAAAGCAAGGGAACTGTATTTGAAATATTCAGCGACAAATCAACCAGAAAAGTCGTTTTCCCCATGGCCGGCCGTCCGCCGACTACGATAAATTCGCCCGGGAAAAAGTCTCCGGTCAGGCTGTCCAAATCCTTAAACCCGGTTTTGAACACGCCGTTTTGAGGCGTTTCCGTTTTGAGTTGGCGCAGGCCTTCGGCAACAAGTTCGGCTATCGGTTTCGTGTCTTTTTCGTCAAAGTTTCCGTTTTCGTAAAGCAATTTCTTCAGTTGAGAAACAACGGCTCTGTCGTCAATCTGTTGGCCGTGAGCGATGATGTCTTCAATTTTTTGTTGTAATTCTGGTGTCATCTCGTTTATTTTATACTATTATGTAAATTTTGTTGCACGAAGGTACGACATTTTACTGTGATTTCTATGATTTATTTTGATTACTGTGAATAATTATGATGATTAAAACCCGGGGTCGACTTGTGGTTTGGGTAGGATTATCTCCCCCTACAAGTACTTTTTTCACCCCTTCTTTCAGCTTTCAGCCGCCGTGTAACTACTTGTGTATAACCGTCTATGACTGAAAGGCGCATCTTTCAGCCTGCTTTCAGCCGCAACCCCGCCCTCACGCCCCCTCAACCTTCCCGAACCCGAATCCTGAAAGCAGACTGAAACGTTTCCTTTCAGGATTACGCGCTATAGAACAGTAGTTTACAGGCCGTCTGAAAGCTGAAAGCAAGGGTAAAAAAGTTATCTATAGAGGGGGATGATCCAGCCAAAACAACGTTCCCTTAACGAAATGAAACGGTATTGAATAAAAATCGGCAACTGTGTTTCAGCAAAAAAAAGTCATCATAGTGTCTTCAGCAAACCATCATAGTGTCTTTACCAAGTCATCATAGTGTTGTTACCAAACCATTATGATGTCTTCCCCGAACCATCATACAGTTTTTCCC
>JAISEJ010000008.1 GCA_031264155.1 Tannerella sp.
ACGCCCCTGCATATTGATACGATCGTAATATCTACGCAGCATGACGAATTTGTGACCGCCGGGAACGGCCTGTCGCAGGAGGAGGCGGATAAACGGATGCAGCTTAAGATCGCGGAAGAGATGAAGGCAATTCTGATTCCGCGCGTAAAAGCGCAGTATCCCGCTAAAGTCCAGGCGTTGTTTGACGACCGTATTACGTATTACGTCAATCCTACCGGCAAATTTGTTATCGGCGGGCCTCATGGCGATACGGGCCTTACGGGACGTAAGATTATTGTAGATACCTACGGCGGTAAGGGTGCGCACGGTGGTGGCGCTTTTTCGGGGAAAGACCCCTCCAAGGTGGATCGTTCGGCTGCATACGCTGCGCGCCATATAGCCAAGAACTTAGTCGCTGCGGGCGTAGCGGACGAGGTGCTTGTTCAGGTATCCTACGCTATTGGCGTCTCCAGGCCTATGAATATTTTTGTTAACACGTTCGGACGTTCCAACGTAAATATAACCGACGGTGAAATTGCCCTGAAAATAACCGGTCTGTTCGATATGCGTCCCAAAGCAATCGAGGAACGCCTCAAACTGCGTAACCCGATCTATCTCGAAACGGCTTCTTATGGCCACATGGGACGTACGCCGGTGGTGGTAAAGAAAGTTTTTCCGTCGCGTTACAATGATCCGGTTTCCTGCGAAGTTGAACTGTTCACCTGGGAAAAATTAGACTATGTAAGTAAAGTAAAAGAAGCGTTCGGATTGTAAACGCCGGACATTTATAAAAACAAAAAAAGCAGGTATCTCGCGATAGCTGCTTTTTTGTTTATCGGTTTTTCCGATAAATAATATTGTAATAATGAATAATGAAACTCTTTGTTATAGTTCACTAACGCATCTTACACTGAGTTGTGAGTCTTTAGGCTGGTTAGGTGCATTTCCTGACGATCCCGGAACCGTTCTGCTTCCGAATATTGTCCAAGCGTTTGTTCCGTTAGTCTCTTTAGAGTCTGTTGCACTCCAATAGTAATCATCTGCGAGCAAATTGAAAGTAGATAGTTGTCTGTTTATTTCACTTTGTAGTATCCAAATAGCTTGCAGTTCGCGCTGTGTCGGAAGCCTCCAGGTGGCACCACCATCACCACTTTCGGAATATCCCTGACATGCGTTTATAGTCCATGGTACTCCCGATGCATGATCGGCAATTGCTACACGAAGCGTTTTGTATAAAGTCTTGTTATTGTCGGATAATTCATCGCCACCGGCATTATTATTCTTATGCATTGTCGTATAACTTCCTGCCGGCATTCCATCTCCATTCCCAAAATCTATAACAGAGCCGTTTGTTGTTGATACCATACTGTTGACGGCGCCACCGTCACGTACGCATCGAACCCAGTATTTGGTTTCTCTCAGACGGTGACCTATATTACCAAATTCGAAGTTCATGTATTGAGCGTCATTCTTATAACCGCTATTATCAATAGAATTCCAGAAATTATCCGTAGAACTCCAGAAATAGTCGGCAGGTGTTACGCTACCGGGGTACTTGAAGTTTGATGTAGTCTCGTCTTTATAAGAATTGTAAGATATCCACATTCCCATTAATTGCGCTTGCGCAGGCAGATACCACTTTAAATCTGTATTGACACTAGTATTACTTGTTATTCTGTTTTTATGCGCACAATAATTGATTGCTTGAAATACTGTGTTTTGATAATCAAAATTTTCATAAGCGTTCCAATTGAATACTGATGGGTTAACGGCAGTCATACGTCCGTTATATAGTGCATTATCTGGAGTTGCCCGGCCATCATCAGGCGATAGATTTAAATATCTGGGCATTGTAGGATATTCGTAAAGTTGTTCCGTATATAGCATAGCTCCGTATATGCTATCATCCGTAAGTATATTATTATATCCGAATCTTCCTACCGGTATGGCCGGTAATTGTGATATGCGAAGTTTCTTTTCGGTGCCGTTACTTATCACCGATATACTTCCTGTTCGAGTATAGCCTGTCAGGTTTTCATCCAAGTGCAAATATAATTCATGAGAAGTTGCATTTGTATATGAATCCTTCATGTCCCCTGTGGCGTATATTCTATTTTCCGATACTTTCAACCATCCGGGCGATGCATTATTGGTGGGATCTTCGTAAACGGTTGCGGCTGTGTATTTTTCTGTCCAGTTGAAAATGCTGTCTCCGACAATAAAGTGAGCATCGTAAGTTCTTATTCCGGGGAACGTCAGGCATTTCACAATATTTCCGGCTTTCAGGCATATTTTGCCGCTGAAATTAACTGCCGGAAATTCCGGGAATTTAGTAGCAAGATCCTGCAATTTGAATCCGAAACTTCCGCAATGTTGCTGATCCAATAAAATTTGTCCGCTTTCAAATCCGGCAGGAGCCAATCCGTTGTTAGGATCAATGCCGACAGAGACTATGCTATCACCGGTACCATTGATTGACATAGGATTATTGCCATTAAATTCGGAAAAATCAAAATATATGGCCTGCGCATCCGTGCAGAAGTTGATGGTTGCTTCCCCGCTCGAATCAAATGTAATCTCCGATTTATCAAGGGTGAGATATGTGCCGTAAATATTTCCATCTACGCTTATATCGTCCCATGGCAGTACGCTTACGGTAATTACCGGCTCAAGTCTTTGTCCGCGCACCTTTATATCTAATGTATAGATATAGTTTCTTTTTAAAGTATTACCGTCTGTAGGTGTGCTTAATGTGTATGTATACTCGGCTATTTTTGCTCCTTCCGAAGGAGATTCTGTAGGAATCGTCACTTTTACCTTGGTGGTATTTCCTGCATCGTATGAGGAGCGGTGATTCTCATATATATAAAAAGAATCTATTTGCCCTCCTGTTCCTGTATCACCTCCCGAGAATGATGATGAATTACGCAAATTTGCTAACGGAGCCGGTCCGCGTTCCGTATAATTAGTATAACCGAACCCTGGCAGTGAAGTGGCTGCATCCGCCGTTCCCGGAAACAATGACGTCTGGTTTGCTACATCCAGAACCCGTATTTTGATTTCATCATATCTTATTTTCAAATCCAATGGGAAAAAGACGGAGTTTTTCGATATATTGACACGAACTTTTGCTACATTACGACTCATGTGTACCGTACCTTCATAGGCTGTACCATTATATATAAGCGGACTTTGCGAGGTTATTTCCCCACTCATAAAAAATGAAGTTGCAGCATCACCGGCTGGAATAAGGATTTCATCCGATATGATTTTTACGGTTTTACAGTTTGCATAGACTTTTGCGGTAAGTTCTCCAGTTGTAATATTATCGACTTCATAGCCGACCATAAGAATTGAATCATTCGGACCCGTTACCTTCAAATTATTGCCGAAAAACTTGTCTTCTTTTATCAAACTACCCCCCTGATATAAGTCCACATATAAAGTATCTATATGATTTTCATCTTCCGACGCATCTGTGTCGGCATACGTAGATATACTTCCTGGGGGAACAAGAACCCTTAATGAGATACTTCCGGCCTTTCCGCTCGGTGGATCTACTATCTCAGGGCCGGGAATACGTTTGTCCGTGCACGCACATAACAATACACTGCCGAACAAAAACAAAGATGCTATACGTTTCATTTTCATGCTAATGCTTTTATTTTTATTTTTACTATTATCATTGATGTACCCAATTGTTATTAATGTACCAAATATCATATAATAAGTCGCATATTTCTTTAATTAATTATATCACAAAGTCATGCAAAAGTAGGTCTTTGTAAAAATACATTGGCTATACAAATCTATATAATTACAATAATCTACCTCGCCAAATCCATTAAATTTCTCTACAAGCCTATACAATTCCTCTCTTTTATTTTGTTAATAGTCCTATAATCATGCATATTACCATAAAACGATTTGTTTGTAAGTATGGATGATTATCGATTAAAATTCGTTTATCCATTTCTTTGCATTTCCGTTTCTATTTCTTTTGCTTTACGAAGAAGGTCGGATGCAAAGATAAAATCGGCCAAAGCTTTGTTGTTTGAACTTATAACCTGCTCTTTGGTTCCGTTCCATTCCTTGATTCCGTCTTTGATAAAAAGGATATTCTCGCCGATATTTATCACCGAATTCATGTCATGTGTGTTGATAACGGTGGTCATTCCGTATTCTTTCGTAATACCATGAATCAGTTCGTCTATGATAAGAGCCGTTTTCGGATCCAGACCCGAGTTCGGTTCGTCGCAAAACAGATATTTGGGTTGTAGCGCTATAGCTCGTGCAATAGCTGCGCGCTTCATCATACCACCGCTTATTTCCGACGGGTATAAATCGTATGTTCCGGACAAATCAACTCTTTCCAGGCAGAGAATAGCCCGTTTCCTGCGTTCCCGTAAGATTTCCTTTGAAAACATATCCAGCGGAAACATTACATTTTCCAATACGGTCATGCTGTCGAACAGGGCGGAGCCTTGAAACAGCAATCCCATTTCACGTCGTATAAAAGCAGTCTCATGCTTGTTCATATTCAGGATATTACGTCCATCAAAGATGACGTCTCCGGCATCCGGCTTCAATAAGCCGATCACATTTTTCAGCAACACTGTTTTTCCCGAACCGCTTCGCCCTATAATAAGATTGGTCTTCCCGGTCTCAAAAACCGTGCTGATGTCATTGAGAACGGCTCTGCCGTCGAACGACTTTGTAAGATGCTTTACCTCAATCATATCAAGTCAACATTACATGCGTTAATAAAACATCGGCCAGCAGGATCATAATGCTGCTCATGACGACGGCGTTCGTACTTGATTTACCGACCATCAGCGAGCCTCCTTTTACCGTATATCCGAAGAAAGAGGCAATCGATGATATGATGAATGCATAAACTACGGATTTTATAATCGAATACGAGATATAGTACGAGTTGAAATAATACTGAAGCCCGAACTCAAAAGACGAAGGCGTCATTCCTCCTCCCGTATAACTTGCCGCTATGCCGCCGGCAAGCCCCATGGTCATACTGAATATGACCAAAATGGGTATAAACACCATTAGTCCTACAATTTTAGGCATAATAAGAAAATTGGCAGAATTGACGCCCATCATCTCCATTGCGTCGATCTGCTCGGTGACGCGCATCGTGCCGATTTCGGATGCAATGTTGCTGCCGACCTTGCCCGCAAGGATGAGACACATGATCGAAGACGAAAACTCCAGCAGGATGATCTCGCGGGTTGTATAGCCTATGGTGAACTTGGGGATAAGGGGTGAACTTATATTGAGCGATATCTGAATTGCTATTACGGTTCCTATAAAGATGGATATGACAACTACAATCCATATAGAGTCTACGCCGAGCTTGTATATTTCTTTTATTAACTGTTTGAAAAACATGCTCCACCGGGTAGGTATGGCAATGGCTTTCTTCATAAGAAGTACATAATCCCCTAATTGATGCAACGCTTTTATCATTATTCTCCGTTTTTATTTGTTTAGCGGGAGAAAAATCTTAACAGATCATTCCCGTTTGCAAAGATAAGCAAAGAAAATAATATAATCATACCTGCTATTTGTGCATATTCGAGAAATTTATCTCCCGGTTTGCGTCTTGTGACGACTTCATAGAGTAGGAACATCACGTGCCCGCCGTCGAGAGCCGGGATTGGGAGTATGTTCATGAATGCAAGTATGATTGATAGAAATGCCGTGCGTTCCCAGAAGATACGCCAATTCCAGGAGGCCGGAAACAGGTTGCCGATAGCGCCGAATCCGCCTACACTTTTTGCACCTTCTTTTGTAAAGACATATTTCATGTCGTTCACGTATCCTTTAAGCGTATTGACGCCCAGTTTTATCCCCGCAGGGAATGAACCGAAGAAATTATATTTTACGGTAACCGTCTCATAGATCAGATTCGGATTGTTACCGGTCAGTATTCCGATATGTCCCAGCGAGTCAATCGGAGCGTTTACCGAAAGCTGTTGTCCGTTACGCACGATATCTATCCGCACGTTTTTCCCCCTGTTGGCATACAATTCATTTGATACATCCGATGTTGCAATGACGCTTACTTCGTTAACGCCCGTTATGCGGTCGCCTTTTTGCAGTCCCGCTTCGATCGCCGATTGCGATTGCACCTCGTTGATAATCATCGGAACGCGGCAACGGGCAAAGCCTTCGTTATCCCGGAGGAGGCGTTGCATCATATCTGCGGGAATGGCTATAGCAACTTCGTCCCCGTCCCTGAGAACGGTTACCGTGCGGGCGTTTACTACCTGACGCAGGCAATTCTCGTCAAAACGTTCGAGCGTTGTCGTATCGGCTTTCAATAAAATGTCACCGTCCTGAAATCCAATATTTTTGAACGTACTGCTATATTCCATACCATAGGTTACGTTTTTCAAGGGAATGTAAGTGTCGCCCCAGTAAAACAGTACCATTGAATAGATGAATAAGGCGAGTAAAAAGTTAAAAATCACTCCCGCCGTCATAATGAGCAGCCGTTGACCCGCAGGCTTGGAGCGGAACTCGTAAGGCTGGGGCGGTTGCGCCATTTGCGCTTTGTCCATGGATTCGTCGATCATGCCGGATATCTTGCAGTATCCGCCAAGCGGCAACCAGCCGATACCGTATTCTGTGTCGCTGTTTTTAGGTTTGAATTTGAACAGCGAAAACCAGGGATCAAAAAACAGATAAAACTTTTCAACCCGCACTTTGAATATACGGGCGAATATAAAATGCCCAAATTCATGAATAAGTACTAAGAGAGAGAGACTTAAAATCAGTTGTACCGCCTTTATTAAAATTGTTTCCATATATTTCCGTTAATTTGTAAATTGGTTTTTAGTTATAAATTCTTCCGCTATACGGCGGGCTTCCGCATCAGTGCGGACATAATCCCTGTAATCGGGATTTGCAATGAAAGATGATTTTGCCATCGTTTGTTCTATGATATCGCTCATCCGAAGAAAACCCGTTTTGCCTCGGAGGAAAGCGGATACGACGATTTCGTTTGCTGCGTTCAGAATGCACGGCATGTTTCCTCCCTTGCGCACGGCTTCGAAAGCGAACGCCAAGTTACGGAACTTTTCCGTGTCGGGTCGTTCGAACGTAAGCGACCGGCAAGAAAAAAAATCAAGTCTTCCGGACGGACTTTTAAGCCGTTTGGGATATGAAAAGGCATACGATATGGGAAGTTTCATGTCAGGTATACCTAATTGCGCCATGATTGCGCCGTCTTCGAACTGAACCATGGAGTGTATGACGGATTGTGGATGAACGACGATTTCGATCTGTTCCGGTTGAACGTCGAAAAGCCATTTGGCTTCTATCATTTCAAACCCTTTATTCATCAGCGACGCCGAATCAATCGTCACCTTAGCGCCCATGTTCCAGTTTGGATGCCTGAGCGCTTCGTCTTTTGTCGCCGTAGCAAGTTCCTCTTTCGTTCGGTAGAAAAACGGGCCTCCTGAAGCGGTAAGAAGTATTTTTTCTATGGGATTGTGCCATTCGCTATTGAGACACTGGAAGATCGCAGAATGTTCGGAATCAACCGGTATTATGGGAGCCTGCCTTTCTTTAGCCAGGTTCATTACCAGTTCGCCTGCTACGACTAACGTTTCTTTGTTGGCAAGCGCTATGGCTTTACCGGCTTTGATCGCTTCGATTGTCGGACGAAGCCCGGAATAGCCGACCATGGCTGTTAGTACCATGTCAATCGGTTCTGCGGTGACAACCTGGGCGATCGCATCTGCTCCCGCCCATACTTTTATCGGGAGTTCCTCAAGAGCTTCTTTTACTTCGGGATATTTTTTCTCATTAGCAATGACGACCGTGTCGGGCATGTACCGGTGAGCCTGCTCAATCAGCAATTCGGCGTTGTCGTTGGCCGTCAATGCGTACACCTCGAATAAATCCCGGTGTGCGCCGACCACTTCTAATGCCTGTGTGCCTATCGAGCCGGTAGAACCTAATATAGCTAACTGTCTTGCCATGTTATTGTTTCAAAATCTGATATGTCATTCAAAAAGCAATATACTCTTCCGGGTTGACGGGAGCTCCCTTATTCCATAATTCGAAATGTAGATGCTGGCCTGTTGACAACTCGCCTGTATTTCCGACAATGGCAATCGCCTCGCCGGCGACTACGCGATCTCCAATCTCTTTTAAGAGTATATCGTTATGTTTATAGATAGATATAAAATCGTTTTTGTGCTGCAAAGATATAACATTTCCGTAATAGGGATCGAATCCCGTATAAATAACCGTCCCGTCGAGTGTGGCAAGCACATTCTCCTTGGGAGCGGACGTCAGGTCTATTCCAAAATGTCCTTTCTCTTCATCGAATGCTGAAGAGATAATGCCGTTCAGGGGCCGGTAGAAAAACATCTCCGTCAGGGGCGGATTGGGGTTTAATGCCGTAAGGTTGTATTTTTCTTCTTCTTCGAATTTTTCTATGAATGTAGATTCTCTGTCGTTGCGTGGAATATCGAAGTCGGACGTCGCAAACGACATTGTGTCGTTGTATTGTATTGAGTCGATATGGACGTTTCCCGACAAGATATCGGATATATTTTTAATGTAATTGGACTGGGCGGCAAGTTTTTCTTCCAGCGAGTCCGCTTTTAATGCGTTATCGAGAATGGATTTACGCACTTCAATATCAAGATATCCGGGCAGGTAGTTGCGTATAGGGGTAAGGATGATAATTACGGATGTAAGCGTTATCAGGATAAAAGCGAACATACATACATAAATAAATACCGATAGCTGGGACAGGCGAACAGACCATACTTCCTCCAGGGTAGATTCGTTGAAGAACACGAACTTATACTTGAATCGTATACGTTTCCAGAATGATTTATTTGGATGTTTTCGTTTCATAAGTATTTTTACTAACAGTTCTATTATATTTCAAAAAAACCTTCAGGCAGTGCAACTTCAATCGTTTTCCGTTCCGGATCGACTGTTATCGCCAATGCAGCCGGAACGAGTATTTCTTTTTCTTTGTAATCGACCGCCAACAGGATATTTGCCGTTTTGTCGTCAATATCCGTTACCAGCCCGATTCTCCCAATCTTCCCGTCCGATACCGTATATCCCGTAACAGAGTTCCAACCGGGCATATCTTCGTCATGTAACGGTAACATATCCGCCGGGATACAAGCCTGTTTTCCAGTAAAAAGTTTCGCTTTTTCTTCGGAATCAATGCCGTCGAACCCGACGAGCGTTGTTGTATTGCTTTTTTGTCTGTACGAATCAATAAAAAAAGGCACCGGTATGCCGTCCATATCGCAAACGATATAAGGATTATCGCAGGAAATATCAGCCAGATCATAATCCGTCACAAGCGATATTTCTCCCTTTATCCCATGCGGTTTGGCAAACTGTCCTATTTTAACTAATTCTTCTTTTTTAATCATCATGCATTTTTCCTTGAAATGTGCGCTCCGAGTCTGTTCAGGCGTTCGTCGATATGCTGGTATCCTCGGTCGATCTGCTCAACATTGTCGATCCGGCTTGTTCCGTCGGCGCTCATCGCAGCGATAAGCAACGCTATTCCTGCGCGGATATCGGGCGATACCATTTTGGCGCATCTTAGATGCTGGCGGTTGCCTAGTCCGATGACGGTTGCCCTGTGCGGGTCGCATAAAATGATCTGCGCACCCATGTCAATCAGTTTATCTACAAAAAACAACCGGCTTTCGAACATTTTCTGGTGTATCAGCACGCTCCCTTCGGCTTGTGTAGAGATAACCAGCATCACGCTCAGCAAATCGGGCGTCAACCCCGGCCACGGAGCATCGGCTATCGTCATGATAGAGCCGTCCATGAATGTTTCTATCCGGTATTTATCTTGTGCCGGTATATAAATATCGTCTTCTTTTTTTTCGAGTTTAATGCCAAGCCGGCGAAACGATTCCGGTATGACGCCGAGTTTGTCGTATGCCGTATTTTTGATCGTTATCTCCGAACCGGTCATGGCAGCCATGCCGATGAAACTGCCTACTTCGATCATGTCGGGGAGTATCGTGTGTTTTGTGCCGTGTAAAGCGTTTACCCCTTCAATCGTAAGCAGGTTTGAACCGATGCCCTGTATTTTTGCCCCCATACTGTTGAGCATTTCCGACAATTGCTGGACATACGGTTCGCAGGCGGCATTATAAATTGTAGTAACGCCTTCTGCGAGTACGGCAGCCATGATGATATTGGCCGTCCCAGTGACGGAAGCTTCGTCGAGCAACATGTATTTGCCTTTCAGTCCCGATTTGGGGGTGGTTATTTCACATATATGGTGTTGTATGCCGTGATTGTACTCCGCTCCCAGCGCCCGGAATCCCGCCAAGTGCGTGTCAAGCCGTCGGCGTCCGATCTTGTCGCCTCCGGTTTGCGGAAGTACGGCTTTTCCGAAACGTCCGAGTAGCGGGCCTACCATTAGTACCGATCCTCTGAGTGATGCGGCTTTGCATGCATATTCTTCAGAATAAATATAATCTATGTTGAGTTCGTCCGCCAGAAAGGAATAGGCTTCGTCCGACAAGCGTTCGACTTTGACGCCCATTTTTTCTAACAGACAAATCAGGTTGCGGATGTCGAGGATATCAGGTATGTTGTGAATCTCAACTCTTTCCGGGGTGAGCAAGGTGGCGCAAATAACCTGCAACGCCTCATTTTTCGCACCCTGTGGATAGATGTCTCCACTTAACCTGTGATTGCCTTCTATGATAAAAGAACTCATTATCCTTTACGTGAATGGTTTTTCTTGTTCTTCTTATTATTGTTGCTGTTCCTCGGAGGCGTATCAATCAATTCGGCGGATTCGGCAAGTCTGAAGGTTTCCACATTTCGGACGATTCTCATCTCGGATAATTCGGCCAGGTCTTTTAATATTTTCTGATTGTCAACAGAATCTTTATTCCATATCAGGAATGATTTTTTCATCTGATTGGCGATCAAATATACCAGCATCTCCTTTTCATCTCTATCTTCCATTTGAGCGGCTTTGTTGATGAGGCGCTCGAGTGTTTGTCCGTAGTGACGGTAGATCATCTCCGTTTCGCCGTAGGGAACGCGAGGCGGATGTTGGTGTACATTTTCCTTCTTTATAATTTCATAAGGATAATCCACATCCAACTTGAAATCGGCCATTATTGCCAGATGATCCCACAAGATATGCTTGAAATCGTTGACATCACGCAGGTGGGGGAACAAATTCCCCATTATACTGATGATAGCGTTGGCGCAACGGTTGCGTTCATCGCGGTTTTCGATCGTCAGACAGTAGTCTACCATGTTCTGAATGTTACGGCCGTATTCAGGAAGAGCCAGGCGTTTAGCATTTGTATTGTACTTCATGTTTTACTTTTTCGTCAATATTTTACGGTGCAAAAATAGGTATTTATATTGACTTTTACTATTTTTGCACGGGTAAAAATAAAAATCCGGGTGATGAAAAAGATATATGTTGAAGGCGAAATTAATAACGTGCGGGTTGGAATGTGCCGGATAAGCCTTTCCGACACAATTGTGGAAACAGATAGCGGTAAGATTGTAAAGAAGAATAATCCTGTCGTTATATACGATACTTCAGGTCCTTATGGAGACAGTACGTATAAGGCTGATTTTCCGGAAGCGCTTCCCCGCATACGCAAGTCATGGTATTCGCATCGTAAAGATATTGTACTTAAGTCGGGGAATAAAAGTGATATTGCCGAAAAATCATCTTTTTGCGCGAAAGCAGGGAAATGTATCACACAAATGTACTATGCGAAGAAACGGATGATAACGCCGGAGATGGAGTATGTCGCGATACGCGAGAATCAGCAAATAGAGGCGCTTGGCCTGAAGTCATACATTACCCCGGATTTTGTCCGCAAGGAAATTGCGGCTGGGCGCGCCGTTATCCCGGCGAACGTCAATCACTTGGAGCTTGAACCAATGATTATAGGCAGCCGTTTCCTTGTAAAGATAAACAGTAATATATGTACCGGGAAGTTTTTTACGAAGAATGATGTTGAAAAGATACGCATTAACTGTTGTCTCGGTGCAGATACGCTTATGGATATATCACGTACGGAATCTTCTGCCGCAACGCGTGAATGCCTGGTTCGCAATTCCCCGGTTCCTGTCGGTACGCCTCCGTTGTACCATGCACTGGCAAAGGTGGGAGGTAAAGTTGCCGATTTGTCATGGGAACATTACCGTAGCGCTCTTGTTGAACAATTGGAACAAGGCGTTGATTTTATTTCCGTACATGCGGCAATGAAACGCAAACATCTCGCGATAGTCTCACACAGACTTACGGGTATTGTCTCCCATGCGGGAAAGATTCTTGCCGAATGGATGGATGTGCATGAGGAAGAGAATTTTCTGAACGCCCATTTTATGGAGATATGCGAGATTGCATGCACGTATGATACCGTCATATCGCTGGGAAGCGGGCTGCGTCCCGGTTCAATATATGATGCGAATGACGAGGCGCAGCTTGCCGAGCTTGCCGAAATGCGGGAACTTATTGAAACGGCATGGAAATATTGTGTTCAGGTGATGGTCGAAGGCCCGGGGCATATACCGATGAACAAGGTCGAACCTTATATGAAGGAGTACCGGTATATATGCAAAGGTGTACCGTTTTTTTCGCCGGGCATGGTCACTTCCGACTTGGCAGTCGGACATGAACATATTGCCGCAGCTATAGGAGGCGCACAAATGGCCTGGTACGGTGCTTCACTTATCGGCGGACTTAAAAGTCAGACCGGCATAACGAATGTGGAACGTATGCAGACCGATTTGTTGAGTTACAAGATTGCCGCGCATTCCGCCGATCTGGCCAAAGGACATCCCGGCGCTCAGGTGCGTGATAATGCGTTCAGCAAAGCGAAGCAGGAAAACCGGAAAAAAGACTGGATAAAACTGTCGCTTGGCCATATCTGCCGCCTGTGAAGCTCGCAGACATCTGTTTATTCGGAATCTTTAAGTAGAAATTCTTTGATGACTTTTTCAAACGATTCACGCGGCATTGCTCCCATGGCGGATTGGGGATTGTCTTTTTTAGGTATAAAAAGGTATGTCGGAATGCTTCTTACGCCGAAGACGCGAGCTAATTCTTTTTCCCTGTCGACGTCAATCTTGTATACGATAAGCTTTCCTTTATACTCAGCCGCAAGAGCTTTTAAGATTGGCGTTACCATTTTACACGGGCCGCACCAGTCTGCATAAAAGTCAATGATGCAGGGAAGTTCCCCTTCGTAAACCCATTCTTCCGAATGTTTTTCGTAATTGTAAATTTTCGCCAGGAAATCGGCCTTGTTTAATACTACAATCGTGTCTGGGGCAGCTGTTGCCTCGATTGAGTTTTCCGGGTGTGAAAATAAACTTCCTGCAGGAAGCCACAAAAGCACAATCATCGATAAGTATTTTAATATCTTCATTGATAAATAATTAAAATGAGCAATTAAGAGTGCAAACTTACATGAAAAATTTCGGTTTTACAAATATGTGCAATGGAAAAAGATTTAATATCGTTCGAAAACGGCAAATATCTACGTTTGGTAACTATATAAGGAAACTCCCCTAACATAAATATCCTCAAAAATTCAAGATTTTTCATGCAATAAGTTGGAATCAATCTGAATTTCATGTATAGATATATCAGCTAATAATCGGACA
>JAISEJ010000001.1 GCA_031264155.1 Tannerella sp.
AAGTAATCTCAACACCTGCCGGCAAAATATCATTCCGGTAGTAGAACCCGGCGCTTACCGTCGCTAATTCACTGACGGAATACCGGTTATAATAATTCGCATACAGCGTGTTACTTTCCTGGACAGCCAGCAGGGCCGGGTTAAAAAGCGGCGTCTCCGTCACCCCTCCGCCCCCGATGCTTAACGTCCGCAAATCCGGGACGCGCAGATTATCCGTTGCTGTGGCCGTCAAATAAGCAAACCACCCTGAAAAAATTACAAAAAAGAGTCGTCTCATGTATTTATATGCTAAAAATTTGGTATTCCCCGCAAAAATAGCGTGAAAAATTGTATTTTTGGACGGAAGGAAGATTTTTCTGCGAAAAAAAATAAAATGCAAGGTAAAAATTGCAGGAATAAAAAAAAATATTACCTTTGCAGCCGCATTCGAGAGGATGCACAGGTCGATTTGCTAGCTCAGCAGGTAGAGCACATCCCTTTTAAGGATGGGGCCCTGGGTTCGAATCCCAGGCAAATCACTACGAATAAAAGCATAAGTCCCTGACGGGAAAAACCGTCAGGGACTTATGCTTTTATTCGTAGTGATTTATCTCAATTCATCGTTTCTTCCGGATGCAGATAGACCAGTATTTGTCCGCTTAATTGAAATAAGGATATTTCACATAGCTTTGTGTTGTATTCGGCAATCGACTGGCGTTCTTCGGCTTCGAGCAGGTTGTTTTGCGCTTCCCGCAGTTCTATACCGGATAAATCCCCCAGCTTATAGCGTTCGATGGCTATTTCATAGTTTTCTTTCGCCGCAACGAGGTTTTCCTTTTCCAGATTCCACAATTCGAGGTTATTTTTGTAGGCCATCCAAAGGTTCGAAAGGTCGGCTTTCAGTCCAAGTTCCAATTCCTGAATGTGGAGTTCCCGGTTTTTTATCTGGAGACGTGCATTTTTTTGTTCACGGCGGCGATTCATTCCGTCGAATACCGTAAACCCTACCGTAATCCCGTAGTTTAGCCCTAATCGCTTTTGTAATTCGATATTGCCGCTGTCGTACCAGTTGCCTGCATAACCATATCCCCCGTTTAACCGCATATACGGAAAATTGCGACTGCGTATTTTCTTATAATCCAGTTCCGATAAGGTTTTGTTTTTGTGGGATACCAGCAATGAAGCATTGTTTGAGAGCGTTCTCTCCCATAAATCCCTTTCTTCGAGCAGGGAATGAAGAGGTACCGTGTCGCGAACCGCCATGCGCTGATCGACGGAATCGACGCCCATCAGTTCGTTTAGCCTTATCTGGGAAGTGTTTACCGCCTCGAACTGCGTCAGCAATCGGGAACTGTCGGCGTTGAAATCGACTTTCGCCTGTTGCAGGTCAAGGCGCGACATGGAGCCGATGATATAGCGTTCTTCAACAATCCGGAGGCGCTCTTTTGAAAGGCGTACTGCTGAGGTAAGGTTTTTTAGCCGGATTCTCTGGCGAATCAGGTTGTAATATTCCGCAGCAATGTTTGCGACTAAATCTTCAATCGCAATCCGGGTGTTTAATTCGCCCATCTGTTGCAGTTCTTTCAGTTTTGCATAATCGGCCTGAATGCCGAATCCGTCGAAAATGGTCCAGTTAAGATTTATCCCAGCATTTGCCGTTTCGGAATTTACGTCTTTCACATTTTCGGATGTTCCGTTGGTATAATTGTAGTTGTAGTTGTAAAGAGTGCCGCTGAAACCGCCGCTGAAATCGACCGAAGGCAGATAACCGGCGTTCCCCAGCGTTACGTTATTTGATGAGATAAGTTCTTCATTCTGAATAATTCTTATGGAATAATTACGTTCGAGACCGATCCCAATACATTTCTCCAACGAATATAATTCCTGTGCACATATAACGGTACAGGAAATGACGGGAGTTATTATCGCCAGCAGATATTGTTTCATTTCTTTTCTTTTTTATTTTGTAAGTTTGTTGCAATAAAACTGTACATGGCCGGCACAACGTATAACGTTAAAAATGTGGAGACCAGCATCCCGCCGACAACGGATGTTCCCATTGCGATACGTCCGTTAGCGCCTTCCGCCGAAGCAAACATTAGAGGTAACAGTCCGAGTATCGTTGAGACGCTTGTCATCAGAATCGGACGGAGGCGCTGAACGGAAGCAGTTCGTATAGCCTGCTCCTTGTCAATCCCCGCATTCTGCCGCTGATTGGCAAACTCGACAATTAAAATACCGTTCTTTGCCACTAATCCGATCAGCATGATAATACCTATCTGGCTGAAAATATTCATGGTGATATCTCCGCTATACATAAACCATAATGCCCCGGCAACTGCTAACGGGACGGTGAACATCACAATCAACGGATCCTTGAAACTTTCAAATTGTGCAGCCAACACAAGATAGATCATAATCAACGCCAAAACCAGGGCGAACATAAGACTGTCCGAACTTTCGCGAAATTCTTTGGATTCTCCCGAAAGAGCCGTGCGGAAACTTTCGTCCAATACTTCTTTGGCGATTCTGTCCATCTCCTCCAGTCCTTCGCCAAGCGTGTATCCTTTATTTAGTCCGCTGGAGACGGTCGCAGAGACAAAACGGTTATAGCGGTATAGCTGGGGAGGGGCTACGTTCTCTACTAAAGCGACTACGTTATCAAGCTGAATCATGGTGCCGTTGTTACTTCTGACATAAATGGATTTTAGGTTGAGCGGCGTATTACGTTGCTGGCGGTTTATTTCGCCTAAGATTTGGTATTGTTTGCCGTTCATGTAGAAATAACCCATACGTTGACCGCTCAACGCATATTGCAACGTCTGGGCAATATTCCGGGTGCTTACGCCGAGCAGCGATGCTTTGTCGCGGTTAATCTCCATGCGTACTTCCGGTTTTGTGAATTTCAGGTTTACATCAGCCATCTGGAAAACGGGGCTTTCGTTTACTTTGAGCATAAATTCGGGTAAGAATTCCTCCAATTTTTCAATGCTTGTAGCCTGTAATACATATTGGACAGGCATACCTCCGCGTCCGCCGGCAAAAGTAGACTGTTGCTGTACAAATCCCCTTGCCAGCGTTTCTTTCCTGACTTCGGCCGAAAGCAGTTCGGCTATTTCCATCTGCGAACGCTCGCGCATCCGTATATCTGGCAGTATGACGGTGATAAATCCCGAAGCGCCCCATGCACGCGTTGTTATCGCACTTCTTTCGTATGCGACGGAATCGGCAATCTGCTCTATTTTTTCCGAAAAGTCACGTACAAATTCGTAAGTAGCGCCTTCCGGCCCGCGAATGTTTATTGATATTTGAGAACGGTCTTCCAGCGGGGAAAGCTCTGACGGTATTTTTTGCCAAAAATAAGCGATAGAACACAACAGAAACAGTACAACCGGAATGGAAATCCATCTTTTTTTCAGGAAAAGATTCAGCGAACCGGAATAAAGTTTATTCAATCCTTCAAAAAAAGGTTCGGTCTTCCGGTATAACCAGTTTTTCTTTTCCTGGCGTTTTAACAGTTTCGTCGCCAGCATCGGCGTGAAGGTCAGCGCCACAAAAGCTGAAATACCCACGGATCCCGCGATCACGATACTGAACTCCTTAAATAACCGTCCCGTCATCCCTTCCATAAATACAATCGGGATGAATACGGCGATAAGCGTGATTGTAGTGGATACTACGGCGAAAAATATCTCTTTTGAGCCTTCTATCCCGGCTTCATTGGGCGTCATTCCGCGTTCGATGCGCACATATATATTTTCCGTTACGACGATCGCATCGTCGACAACAAGACCGACGGACAGCACAATCGCTAACATCGTCAGTACGTTAATTGAAAACCCGGCAATAAACATGATGAAAAACGCCCCGACTAACGATACCGGTATGACTATTACCGGAATAAGCGTGACGCGCCAGTCGCGAAGGAAAAGGAATATAACCAGCACAACAAGGATAAACGCCACGTAAATAGTCTCTTCTACTTCGTTTATGGATGCGCGGATGAACTGGGTATTATCATAAATCATTTCTATCGTCACATCTTCCGGCAGGTCCTTTTTAAGCTGTTCGATACGCACGTAAGCTTCATTCGCTATTTCGATATGGTTTGCTCCGGGTTGCGGTATAATCACGTTTATCACCATCGGTTCGCCGTTGCGTTTCATAATACTTTTTATATCTTCCGGCGAAAGTTCTGCCTGGCCTATATCCTTGAAACGGACGATATTATTATTGTTTTCTTTGATAATAAGGTCATTAAATTCCTTAGCCGTATGCATCAGGCCCATCGTGCGGATTGACAGTTCGACCGTATTCCCTTCGATGCTTCCCGACGGAAGTTCCACATTTTCCGCATCCACCGCATTCCTTATATCCAGTGGCGTTATGCCATAGCCGGCCATTTTGACGGGGTCGAGCCAGAGACGCATGGAATAACGTTTTTGTCCCCATATATCCACGGCGCTGACATTTTGAATGGTCTGCAAGCGCTCTTTTACGGTCAGTTCGGCGATTTCGGTCAGTTCCATTAATGAACGCCGGCTGCTGCGGATACCGATCTGCATAATGGGGTTAGCGTCGGCGTCGGCTTTTGATACGGTAGGAGGGTCGCAGTCGCGCGGAAGATAACGCTGTGCGCGCGATACTTTGTCGCGCACGTCATTGGCCGCTGTTTCGAGATCGACCGAAAGTTCAAATTCTACCGTAACACGGCTGTTTCCCTGGCTGCTGACACTGCTGAGCGAACGTATGCCGGGAATGCCGTTGACGTTCTGCTCTAACGGCTCCGTAATCTGATTCATGATTACTTCGGCATTCGCTCCGGGATAAGAAGTGTTTACCGAAATAATAGGCCGGTCGACGCTCGGATATTCGCGCACGCCGAGCGAACGGTAGCCGATCATGCCGAACAACAGGATGACAAGTACCATTACCGTGGCTAAAACCGGACGCTTAATACTTAATTCGGAAATATTTGCCATGCTATTCTTCTTTCAGGTTATCAATATTGACTTTCATCCCCGTACGCAACTGCATCACACCCGTAGTGATGACGGTATCGCCGGGCATAAGCCCTTCGAGTACCTGCACGTGGCTTTCCGTACGCAGTCCGGTGATGATTTCCGTCGATTTTGCTTCGCCGTTGTTATGCACGTACACAATGTTTTTCCCCATTTCGGGTATAATCGCTTCACTCGGTACGGCCAGCGCTTCTTTGATTTCACGTTTGGTTATTTCGACGGACAGGAACCGTCCCGGTAAAATCGCTTCATTTGTGTTCGGATAAATCGCACGCACCTTCAGGGAGTAGGTTTCTAAGGCGACTTTGCTCTCTACGGCATAAACCCTGGCGCTGTATTTTTGCAGCATCCTGTTCGATCCTTCCATGAAAAATACAATATCCGTGCCTTCCGAAACATCCGAGACATAACTTTCCGGAATGGAAAATTCTATTTTTAACGGGCTTATCTTAGTCAGGTTAGCAACAATGGTCGACGGCGTGGCATAAGCGCCTTCGCTCACGAGGCGTAATCCGATGATTCCGTCGAACGGTGCGAGCAGCTCGGTCTGGAGTATCCTGGATTTTACAAGTTCTATGTCGGCCATAAGTTTATCCAGTTCCGTCGTCACCAGTTCATAAGCCTCCTGGCTTACCGCGTCCTTTTTAAGCAGTGTTCCCTGCCGGAACACGCGCTCTTTGGCCAGAGGAATCTGCGCTTCCAGCTTTTTCAATTCCGCCTGTAACGGCTTGTCGTTGATTTTTGCCAGCAAGTCTCCTTTTTTCACATGAGTGCCTTCGTTAAAATGGATACTGACGATTTTACCGGATGATTCGAAGGACAAATCGACTTCTTCGTCCGGAATCGTGGTGCCTGTACGGATAATCTTGTCCGTAAGGGACTGTTTTTTCATGATTACGGCATTGATGCTTAAAGGCATCCGCCTTTGCGACGGAGCCGGTACGGATACTGCAACTTCCTCTCCCGGTTCTGCCCGATTTTTGATACGCGGATATACAATTATTCCTGTTATGAATAACAAAATAATACCTGTCAAAATCCATTTTATTGATTTGCTCATACTTGTCCCTGTTAGTAGTAAATAAAAATGTGATTACAAATACGATAGCATAAGACTGACGAAGCGCGAAAAGGTTTAACATATACGGAATAAAAAGGTTTTATGAACATTTTTTGTCAAATGTTGCGGTATCCTGCAGAAAAGGCGGGATGGACGGACATTACCGGTTATACGCGATAAAAAATGTAGAGACGCGATGCTTCCCGAACCAAATACTAGGTTGCCACCTGCTGCCATGTCGCCCTTTTCCTGCGCACCGGCTGCCACACTCATTGTCATCACTGCGATTGCTGCAATCGCCACTCTAAAAATACTTTTTTCGGGCTGACCAGCATACTTTTTACTCTTTCTATGATTTCATATTTTTTTTAAAATTATGAATTATACGTATGAATGATTGGTTTACACGCTTTATAAGTCGTATTGCGGATGTATCGTTCGCCTATTCTTCCTCAATCTCCTTTGTCCGGTTGCCGAGCGACCGCGTGTTCAACGGACTGATAATTTTTTGTCCGGTTTGCTCTTCCAGTTCTTTTCGCGCTACGTCGGCTACCCTGCCGCCTTTTCGCGCTATTTTTTACTGTCATCATACGACCTAGGACTTTCATTTTTAGAAATTTCGGTTGTTGAGGCTTCCGCGAGCATATTGACTTGTCCTAAAATTTCTTTACAGATTTTCCTGCTTCGTACGGCGTGGACTTGACAGTTTTGTCTTCGTCCTGAAATATCTTGACATTGCCCCGTTCAATCCGGGAAAAATATTTGAATTACAGCAAACATTCGTATCTTTGTCCCTGTAAAATTGAAAATAACGGCGTAAAAACCGTTTAGATATAACATAACGTTCGCTGAACGTCTCAACACGAAAACTGGCACTTTTCAAAAGGAGAGACATGGCGCAATGTTCATGCTATACGCAAGTATGGCGTGGAATTGCCTGTCTTCTCCTTTGGGTATGCCAGTACCTCGTGTTGGAGCAGTGTGGATTCCACGCTTTTCCTTTTGATGCAGG
>JAISEJ010000126.1 GCA_031264155.1 Tannerella sp.
ACAACAAAATAAAGGTAATGAAAAGAAATGCTTACGGCTTTAGAGATGACTGCTATTTTGAATTAAGAGTCTTGGCAATACATGAATCCTTCACTGCAAAAATCGGATGAACCAAAAAATTTAACGTGAAAATAATAGATACTTTATTAATTAATTTGCGCTATCTGACAAAAGATTCTTCATTTAAAGAAGAACAGGAATGTCGGATCATTAAAATTGAACGTATAGACAGCAAACATATTTCGGAGAATTTTGAGATGGAAGACTATGATCTGGATGAAAAAGAACAAATATATATTGATTATTTAGATATGACAAAATATATAGATGTAATATATTATGCTCCCAAAGCATTTAAGTTAGATGACCCAAACCTGCAACAATACCGGGACTTACTGCGTAAAAATCGCTTGCGCATTCATTGCATACAAAGTCAACATTCATTTAAATAATGTGCTTTTGAGTAATCAACCTGATTGTTTCAGGCTGCGCAATCATGCCCGGAAGCGAATACACAGCTGATCAATCGCTAATCTGAATTTTATTCTTATCACTGTAATGGCTCATGTCGGAGATAACTACTTCGTCGCCTTCTTTCAGGCCGCTTATGACTTCCACGTATTCGAAATTGCTGTCACCCAATAGCACCTTGCGTTTCAGGAGCCGGTCGCCGTTCACGACGAAAAGTTCATATTCTCCTTTTCCCGTGTAGTAGGAGGCGTTTGCGATGCGTATCACATCATCCTTTATTGCATTCATCACATAGACGTCGGTTTTGAGGCCGGAACGGAGACGCCGGTGGCTGCTTTCTTCCAGTTGGACTGTGAATGAGATGACGCCGTTTTTGGACAGGGGCGTGACTTCGCTTACGACGCCGGGCAGGCGGTCGTTTCCCGTCTTTATGACCGCCCTGCTGCCTGCGGCAATCCGGTCGCCGTAGGCGTCGGCGATTTCTCCCTCGACCTTGAAGTTTGTCAGGTCAGAGACGATGGCGATGCGGCTGCCCTGCTGTATCTGCGCGCCGATTTCGTTGTTTACATACGTAAGAATCGCCTTGCGCGGCGAACGGATCTGCGCATCCTCGAGTGTTCGCTTCATCTCGTTCATGCTTTTGCGGAAAATGCTTAGCTCCAATTCTTTTACCTTAAGCTCGGCTTCTGCCAGGTTTTGCTCGTTTACATATTTCTGCTCGTCTTCGCTCAGTTGGAGTTGCCCGACGTTGTAGCTTAGTTCTACCTGGAGGACTTTGTCGGTCGTGCCGGCTCCGAGGCTGTCGAGGTAACGCTCATTACGGAGTTCGACTTCCTTGCGGCTAAGCTCCATGCGTGATATTTTCAGCTTCATTTCCATTTCGGAAAGGCGGCTTTTGGTCGTGACCTGCAATTGCTCCAGTTGGAGGCGCTTCATCTGTTCCTCATCCAGCAGCTTCTTGTATTCCGTTTCCGTCGATTGCAGGTCCAGCCGCAGGAGCGGAGTGCCGATGTCGACGGAATCACCGCCTTTTTTATAAACTTCGACAATCCGGGAGTTGATCGGGGAGTTTATGATTTCCTCGAATGCCGGGATGACCTTCCCCGAAGCATTGACAGACACTTCGATCACCCCCCTGTCCGCCGTTGAAAGCAGTACGTCCCTGCGCTTGAGGCTTGTTTGCATGATGGATATGATAAGTACGACGATAAAAGTAAAGGCGGCTATTCCGGCGCTTATTTTTATAATCTGTTTCCGAAGCTCTTTTCTCCGTATCTCTTTAGGAATTTCGCGATCCATGTTTGTTTTCTGTTGTTATAAGTTTTATGTTATCCGGTCAAATGGCGTGCCAAAGATATAAGATATTGAAGATTAATGATGTGTCCGCCATTCCCATGTCCGATACCGGACACATTGTTCGATTATGTCCGCTTAAACTTAGGTAAATCTGTCATCCTGTCGCGTGATTTCCGGTAAATATGCTATATTTGTGCGCTGAATTAACCTCAAATAATCAAAAAAATGGAATCACAGGAAATTAACAGGAAAGAACGCCTTTTATCGCTTGACGCGCTGAGAGGTTTTGACATGTTGTTTATTATGGGATTGTCGGGCTGGATCGTTTCTTTATGCGGCCTGTTCCCTTCGTCCGGGTTTATGAGCTGGCTCTCGTCGCAGATGTCGCATGTGGAATGGAACGGCCTTTCGCACCATGATACGATATTCCCGCTGTTTTTGTTCATTGCCGGAATATCGTTTCCTTTTTCGATTGCCAAACAACGGAAAAGCGGGAAAACGGAACGGCAAATCTTTATGAAAGTGATAAAGCGGGGTGTAGTCCTGATTTTTCTGGGAATGGTGTATAACGGCTTTTTCAAGCTGGATTTCGAGCATTTGCGGTGCGCAAGCGTTCTTGGACGCATCGGCCTGGCGTGGATGATTTCGGCCCTGCTGTTCATGCGGTTCAAGCCGAAAGCGCTGGCGGCTGTTGCGGCGGTCATCCTTGTCGGGTACTGGCTGTTGCTGTGGCTCGTTCCGGGCGGGCCGGACACGTATTCGTTCGAGCATAATCTTGCGGGCGCCGTGGATCGCGTTTTATTGCCGGGAAGACTGATTTACGGGGATAATCATTTTGATCCCGAAGGATTGCTGAGCACCCTTCCGGCTGTCGTAACAGCGATGCTGGGCATGTTCACCGGACAGCTTATTCGCCTGCCGGGCGATAAAATTTCGGAAAACAGGAAGGTATTGTACATGCTGGCCGCCGCCGTTGCGTTTTTAACTGTCGGCTGGGCATGGAGCTATGTCTTCCCGGTCAACAAGATGCTTTGGAGCAGTTCTTTTGTTTGTGTCGTAGCGGCATATTCCCTCCTCCTGTTTGCGGCGTTCTATTATGTTATAGATGTGAAAGGCTGTCGCAAATGGACGCTTTTCTTCCGTGTTGTCGGGATGAATTCAATCACGATTTATCTGGCCCAGAGCATTATTAACTTTTCGCAGGCGTCAAGATTCTTCTTCGGCGGACTTGCCGGTAAATTCCCGGAAGTATGGACAACCCTGATAAATTCGACGGGATATATCATCGTATGCTGGCTGTTCCTCTATTTCCTGTACAGGAAGAATGTATTTTTAAAGGTTTAACGTAGGGGCATGGCACGCCATGCCCTGTCTCTACATATATATTTACACGGCGCGAGGTTACGCGGAATTATCCGCGTAACCTCGCGCCGTTCTTTATATATTTTTAATGAGTTTACCTGTTTCCTGTTTGGAAACTTATCCGCAGCTTTCTGTATTCTAAAAACATCAATTGCTTCAAATAAATATGCGATCCTGCACATTCACATACGATACCGCCTTCCGGCCGCAGCTTTCCCCGCACAGGAAAGGGCGGACATTTCCCGCTTTAATAGATTTAAATACCCTGTGTGTGTGGGGGGGGGGATAAACCTATTTATTTCAATAATTTACACTATTTGTCCGGAATCCGGTGCTCCTTTTTGCGGGGGAAAAATTCCCCGGATATCCTTAGAAACCGTCAAAAATGACTTATAAGCAACTGTCAGCTTCAACATCATTGCAAATTGAAAAATGTAGAGACGCGATGCATCGTGTCTCTACAATTTTTTTTCTGTTTTCATCTCACAGTTTTAGCCGTGCGCAGTATAATAACCTGAGTTTTGGATAAGCATCATTTAAAAACACGATTATTCGGCAATTTTGCCCGACGGAGGGCAGACGAGGGGAGGGCAGACACGCAGGTCTGCCCCTACCAGGTACCGGCGTAGGGGCAGACCTGCGTGTCTGCCCCACATGTCCCCGGCCCGTTTGCCCGTCAGGGCACACATATCAATAGAAAAACGGTTCAAATCACAACGAAAACCTCGTCGAGGTTTCATCTATGAATGTCCTGACGGACATTTGGAAATGTTTTAAGACGGTTTTCTATTGATATACAAGTCCTGATGGACTTATTCTTATCCAAAACTCAGGTTAATAGATGTATTTGTTCCTAATGCACAAAAACCGCCCCCGCACACAGTGTAAAAAAGAAATTTCGAGCTTCCGGCAATGTATATCATACGCAATTTTGTATCTTTGCCGGCAATTTTGGATTATATAGAGACACGGGAAAAAATTATGGAATACAACTTTAAAGAAATCGAGAAAAAATGGCAGGCTA
>JAISEJ010000127.1 GCA_031264155.1 Tannerella sp.
ACAACAAAATAAAGGTAATGAAAAGAAATGCTTACGGCTTTAGAGATGACTGCTATTTTGAATTAAGAGTCTTGGCAATACATGAATCCTTCACTGCAAAAATCGGATGAACCAAAAAAAACTGCTGCTGGATATGGATTGCTGTTGATAGCTATGGAAAAAGATTCATCGATTTCGTTATTGGCGACAGGAGCAAAGAAACAGCGGAAAAGTTTTGGGAAACAATAAAGCAGAATGAGATGTAGTATATAGCAAGTGATCACTGGAATGCATATGAGAGCATTATTCCGAAGGAAAAACATATTCAAACGAAAGCGGAAATGTTGAAATATTCCATCCTTTTGCTAATGCACTATCGAAATAATATTTTATCTATTTTTAATTAGCAATACCTTAAATTTAAGGTCATTACCTCAAAACGCTACAAAGGTATTTAATTTATACAAACATTCAAAAAGAATTATATTTTCTTTAGATTCGCTTTTGTCCATACTCGTGAAAGGCTTATGCCGTACATGGTGCAGTTTTGTGCATTGCAGGGGTATGGCACGCCATGCCCCTGCAATCATTCGATTTGACGCAGTAAACCTAAGTTCGGGATAAGAAATGATACCTCGACAGGCTCGGCAACCACGTATTTATCCCGAACTCGGGTTTACAGGATGCCGTACAAAGGGCAGTCAGTCCAGCGGGATGATATTCTCTTTGAAAACGGTCAGTTTTTCTATGCCTGTATTTGTTACAAGGAAACTGTTTTCGATGCCGACGGCGCCGACTTGCGGTATGACAAATTTCGGTTCGAGGGCAAAGGTCATGTTTTCTTCGAGAATCTCATTGGAGCGCGGTGTGAAAACAGGTGGCTCGTTGATTTCGAGGCCGATGCCGTGGCCGACGAATTTGGCTTGCTGGCGCGTGCCCATAAAATAGTCCGTAAGCCCGGCTTTTTCTACGATAGCGTAAGAATGGTTATACAAATCGGCACATGCGACGCCCGGTTTGGCCATGACCTCGACGGCGTCCTGTATCTCCTGCGAGATGCGGTGAGCGCGGTAAGCCGTTTCGGGGAGCGTTCCGATGGAATAGACGCGCGTCATGTCCGTGAGATAATCCGTAAAATTGCCTGCCATGTCGACCATGACGGTCATGCCTTCTTTCAGGACTGTCCCGTTCGCTCCGATGGGGCAGAATGCCGTCTGTCCGCCGCCTCCGAGCGCAAAGTCGTGCGGGGAAGGGGTTGCCGCATTATCGCCTGCGAGGACGCTTCCCATGAAAATATTCATATTCGGCCCGAATGCGCGGAAGACGCCGATGGAACCGTTTAGTCGCATCCGGTGCTCTATCTCCGCCTGAAAACGGAGGTCGGTCATGCCGAGACGGTAACAGTCCGGTATCCGGGCGTACGTAGCCGCATGACGGTCAGCCGACGTACGAAGCTGTTCGATTTCCCACGGCGTCTTGATCATTCTCAGATGGCGTATGAACGCGGTTGCGTTGCCTGTTTTTTTAAAGTGAAAGATGTTTTGCAAACGCATACATTCGTTGTACGGCATCACATCCGTCTCCAGGAGCACATTTTCGGGCAGCTTCCAGCTGTTGTCGGCAAAGATGCCGGGTATCTGCTCCGGCTTGCGGACGGAAAACAGCCGTTCACCCGCCAGTCCGCCCGGACGTTTGACGAACAGCAGCGGGGCATCGTCCACCGACAGATAGTAATATCCATTGAATACAAGCCCTGTCATGTAGTATATATTTACGTCCGTAGTGAGCAGCATGCCGTCCGCTCCTGTTTTACGGATCGCCTTTTGCGTCGATTTCTGTCTGAAAAACAAATCCTTAATCAGTTTTTTATCTATCATATCCTGTCGAGTTAAAATTTTGCGACTTTGCATCCCGGTTCCGGGCAGCGTCGTCCGCCGGCAAAAGTACAACAAATTTACGGACTGTCAAAAGACTCGCGGCGCGCAAAAACGTCCAGGCAGTCACCGTTTGACAGGCAGCGCAAAATTTTATCAAAAAAACACAGGAAAATTTGGTATTTAAAAAGGTATACCTTACTTTTGAAGTGATTTTCAACAAGGTGGAAAAATGAAAAACAACTTCTTACATGCAGTCTTTCGCTTCGCGGTGCGTATTTTCATCGCCCTGCGCATGCGTATCCGTCTCCTGCCGCCGTGCACGGCCGGATACAATTGGAATAGCTTGTTGAAAACTTCGTTTAACGTGGTCATGAACCGGCTGTTTTGGCATCGAAGAAAGCAGGCCGGTTTCCGGGTGATAAAGTCAGTTTTCAGACCGGTGGCGCGCAACGGCATTCAGCAATGGCTTCCAGACACATTGTGTGGGAGCTAACAGATTTTAGTTATCATATAAATTTTAATTATTTCACTATTTAATTTTATAACATCATGAAACGATATATTTTAGTTTGTATTGTATTTATTTCTTTTGCTGCAATGGCGCAGGAGAAAAAAATAACTTGGGATTATCCGGTGAAACCGGATATGGAGGAATGGAAAAAATGCAATTCTCCGGAAGAGATATACCAAGCATTGCAAATACCTGAAAAAGTATTGACAGGGATAGATACAAAATCTTTAGTGCAACTTTGTCTGGATTATCCTGCTCCAACCGTTTTTTACATTTTTAATACGCCCCAGCAAGGGTTTGAAGAATTTTATGACCAGTTTAACGGTATACGGGAATTAATGAAACGGAAAGATGCCGGTATTCAACTGCTTAATAAATATGTTGAAATGTCTATGGATGATTTCAATTTCTTATGGTCGCTTGAAGCGCAGGGAAAATTCGTGGAAAAATTCTATTGCATGGAATTATTCCTGGCACAGCCGACTATTGTAAAGTCGTTTGGTGAACAGGAACGCAGGATTTTATTGGAAGAATCCATAAGGAAATATGAAATGAAGCGAGCTCGGGAAGATTTGTTTGGCGGGCTTAATCCGGGTGCGTCCATATGGGTTATGGCGCGCATGCTATATGCCGAAAACAAATTAAAGCTCGATAACGCCGATTCTTTAGATTCCGGAATGCTGACCGGCTTTGATGCGACATCTCTTTATCAACAGGTAAAATCGTATATAAGATGAACAAGTACATGTTTTTCCTTATAATTTTCACATGTGGTCTTTTTGTCCGATGTGCAAACAGTGATATGTCTTCCGGCCCGGAATCCGGGGATTGTCTGCCGGATGTTGCGGATAAGTATGAGTATCCGGTCATGCCAGGCACGACGGAATGGAATTCAGCCTCTATGGATGAAAAACTCGCGCTGATTCAACTGCCGGACGAGAAGCTGGAATCATTATCTTCCCATGCCTTAATCCGGAGTTTATTAGACATGCCGTCGTTGGCCATGAATTATATGTTGTCAAGTAATTCTTCTCCGATTGGGACATGCAACCGATTTGTATTTTCCCAACATAACAGCGTGGCGGAATTTGAGAAACGGAAGGATCGGGTCGACGCGTTAATATCGTATTACGAAACCGTTGGTTTTGGATGTTATCACTCGCTGGATGAAAAAGATCAAATGAGTTTTCCCGTTCAACTGTACGTCCTCCAGATTTGGTTTACTCGCGATGCGATTCTTCATTCTTTGGATAAGGCGCAAAAAAAACGGGTAGTTTCCCTCTTGCTGCAAAAGTACAGGCAACAGTCGGATGTTATGGGAGCGCTTTCCGTCGGAGAAGGTGCATTGACAGCAATGGCATGGATTATGTACGACGACCAGTATGCGCCAGTTGTATCGCACTATGGAACTGTTTCATCAAATGAGTATTTTACTGCCGGTAATGTCGATGATGTTATCGCATTTGCTAAAAATTACACACGTTAAATAAAAATGTCATGAAAACATTTATATTGAGTATTTCGTTATTATACATATTTTCCCTGTATATTTATCCGCAATGCAATCCTGTATACACTATGGGATCAAATGTATATACCTGTAACAATGTTGCGATTGAGACATATTCGCCAAGTTGTGAATGGAGTGCGGCGCAAAAGGCTACAATAAAAAGTAATTTGCTGGCAGAATATGCATCCTTAGGAATCACATCCGATGATATTTTAGCTGATGCCAGTACCACGTATAACTGTCATACGTATGCCTGGCATTTAACTGAAGGTAAATCCAATTATGTTTGGATTAATCAGTTTAAAAACAATGGGGACTACAACATAGGTAATTATTGGTTGGGGGATTAGATGCTTGTTTCGTTAGTTCTTCCGAAACAGCAAGCTATGATAAGATATTTTACTCTTCCGGAGATCATTCTGCCGTAAAATCAAGCGTTGCGGGAAAATACGAATCGAAATGGGGACAATTACCGCTAATCAGACATGCACCCACTTCTGTCCCGAGTCAATATGTCCCAGGTATCCGCAAATACTACATAAGCAATCCTCACATTTCTATTTCCGACCCTAAGTATCTCAATACATCTGGTACTTTTACGATATACAATTTACCATCCGGAGCGAATGTCACGATAAATTGCTATAATCCGCTACAGGCAAGCCGTTCGGGTAACGTTATTACCGTAACCAATCCATACGGCAAAGCTGGTTGTACTTGGTTGTCGGCAACCATTACTGTCGGAAACTGGACCTATACTACTAATTCTGTCAAATTTCTGTATGGCAATTACGTCCCGGACCTTGCGGGAGCATACCATGCTACCTCTTCTTATCCATATTCGGAATATGGCTGGTGCGGTGATGGCGGCAACAACAAACTCAATCTTGTTTCGAGTACATGCGATCGTGAAGATCTTCAGTATGTACAGTTGCAGGGACGAATACTGTTAAACGGTACGGTTGTTTATACCATCCCGTTCAATTTCAGCGGATACGACGATATTTTTGTGCCGTTTTCCGGCAGTTCCTATCCCCCCTATTCTACCTACAATTTGGAACTGCGGAATGTAACCCAGGATGCAAACAGCTCGTGGGTACCAATAACCGATTATATTGAGTTTGTACCATGTCCGTATGCATCCAGTTACTCCCTGTTCCCGAATCCCAACAACGGTATTTTTACGCTAAAGCAGATGTCGGAGGAGAATGTTGCTCAATCGTCGAGCCGTGTAACAGAAGCACCCCGTATAAAAGTAAGGATATACTCCATATCACAGTCCGTACTGCTAAGGGAATTGCCGGTCGAGCTATCCTCTTCCGGAG
>JAISEJ010000152.1 GCA_031264155.1 Tannerella sp.
AAACAATCCATTGTTTATTTACAGAGGGTTATGATAGGTGAGAAACTTGAATAGAAGATATTTTAAATAATCATCCCGCTGCCGTAGCACAGGCGATATTCCTTATCATAAACGACGGTGAACTGGCCGGGGGCGATGCCCTGGATTTTCTTATCGCTCGAAACAGAATACAGATCGCCCGTACGGCGAATACGGCCGCGCGTGATTTCCGGCGTATGCCGCACCTTGAATGTTATTTCTCTTTCGTCGTCGAACGCTCCCCAGGGATCTTCCGTTATAAAATGGAATCCTTGAAGATTTACTGTCCGGCCATATTGCGTTTCCGGGTCGTAACCGTTAGATACATATATAATATTGTTTTCAACGTCTTTCCGTATGACAAACCACGGTCCTCCGCTTAGTCCCAGCCCTTTCCGCTGACCGATCGTATGAAACCAGTAGCCGTTATGCCGCCCTATCGTTTTACCTGTTTCCAGCTCAATAATTTCGCCGGGATGCTTGCCCAAATGCCGTTCGACAAAATCATTGTAATTGATCTTGCCCAAAAAACAGATACCCTGGCTGTCTTTACGTTTTGCACTCGGAAGATTCTGTTCTTCAGCAATTGCGCGAACTTCGCTTTTCATCAGGTGACCGATTGGAAACATTAATTTCGATATCTGGAGACCGGTTATCTGTCCCAGAAAATCAGTCTGATCTTTAACCGGATCTTTGGCTGTCGACAGCCATATTTTCCCGCCGGTTGCAGTTACGGTTGCATAATGTCCGGTAGCTATCCTGTCGAAATCTTTCCCCCATTTATCTTCAAAACAGCCGAACTTGATATAACGGTTGCACATTATATCCGGGTTAGGCGTCAGGCCGCGCTTGACGGAATCAATCGTATAACTTACAACTTTTTCCCAATATTCTTCGTGCAGCGACACGACTTCCATACGGCATCCGTATTTTTTAGCTATGAACGCAGTAATTTCTATATCTTCTTCCGAAGGACAATCAATATAGCCATCCTTATCTTCCATACCTATGCGGATATAAAATATGGCCGGGTCGTAACCCGCCTCTTTCAAAAGATGCACCATAACCGAACTGTCGACCCCTCCGGACACTAATGCTGCTATTTCCATCGTTTTTTTATTAGAAATACAATTTAACCTGTCTGCTGGTAAAATGCTACAATATAAATATGTTCTGTACGTTTATGACACATGTAACATTTTCAAAACAGATGAGTGCAAAAGTACCGAAAATAATTCGTATGAGCATCGCGACGCATAAAAAAACAAAGCGCATTCCGAATTATTCCGAATTATTTATTAACTTTGCCACCTTTCTGGAATTATTTAAGCGAGCGTATATGAAAAAAATCATTTTATTAATTATGGCAATATCTATTATTACAGCCTGTTTAAACAGCAATAAGTCGGATTCCTGTAAAACAACAAACGGGACAGGCGCCAACGAAACGAACTATTCCGTCGAACGTTTTGCGGATATCGAAATACTGCGTTACGACGTCCCCGGATTCGAAGAACTCACGTTGCAGCAAAAGCAGTTGTTATATCACCTGTCGGAAGCTGCGCTCATGGGGCGTGATATCCTGTTCGATCAGAATAACCGCTACAATCTTGCGATACGCCGTTCGCTTGAAGCTGTTTACAAGGAATATAACGGCGACCGTAAGGATGAGCAATTCAAGGCGTTCGAGACATACCTCAAACGTGTATGGTTTGCCAACGGCATACATCATCATTATGCGGAAGATAAGTTTGAACCGGGATTCACACAGGAATTTTTTGCCGGGTGCATACGCAATATCAACAAATCACAGCTTCCGTTGCGCGAAGGACAATCTGTCGATCAATGGCTCGCGGAAATATCGCCTGTCATTTTCGACCCCGCGGTAATGCCGAAACGAACAGTTCAAAGCGGCGACGGGGATATCCTTCTGTTGTCGGCCAACAATTATTACGAAGGAGGCGTTACCCGGAAAGAGGCGGAAGCCTTTTATGCCGGAATGAAAGACCCCAACAATCGAACGCCCGTATCATATGGCATTAACAGCCGCCTCTCGAAAGAAAACGGACGGTTAAAAGAAAAAGTCTGGAAAGTGGGAGGGCTTTATACCGAAGCGATTGAAAAAATCGCCGGCGAACTTCAGACGGCGGCATCTTTTGCGGAAAATGACGCCCAGAAGGCCGTTATTGAAAAGCTCGTTGAATATTATCGAACAGGCGACCTGAAAACATTTGACGCCTATGCCATACTTTGGGTGCAGGACGTTGATTCCGAGATTGATTTCATAAATGGTTTTACCGAAACCTACGGTGACCCGTTAGGCATGAAAGCCAGTTGGGAATCTACCGTCAACTTCATAAACAAAGAGGCGACAAAACGCACAAAGATCATAAGCGGTAACGCCGAATGGTTTGAGGAAAACTCCCCGACCGACCCGCGTTTCAAAAAGAAAGAAGTAAAAGGCGTCACGGCAAAGGTTATCACCGTTACCATGCTGGGAGGAGATTGTTATCCGGCGACGCCGATCGGGATCAACCTTCCCAACTCGAACTGGATCAGGGAACAGTACGGTTCTAAATCCGTTACGATTGAGAATATCACCGAAGCGTACGACAAAGCGTCGCAGGGAAGCATGTTCAACGAAGAATTTATCCTGAGCGAAACGGAACGTAACCTTATCAAAAAATACGGATTCGTAACCGACAACTTGCATACGGACTTGCATGAATGTCTCGGTCACGGTTCGGGCGTCATCCTGCTCGGCGTCGACCCCGACGGACTTGGAGCATACAGTTCCACACTCGAAGAAGCGCGAGCCGACTTGTTTGCCCTTTATTTTCTTGCCGACAAAAAACTTCTCGAACTCGGCTTGTTAGACCATGCAGACGCTTACAAAGCGGAATATTATAAATATATGATGAATGGCCTTATGACGCAGCTGGTTCGGATACAACCGGGCAAAAATGTGGAGGAAGCGCACATGAGAAATCGTCAGCTAATAGCAAAATGGGTCTATGAAAAAGGCAAAGGCGAGAACGTTATCTCATTGGAAAAACGCAACGGGAAAACGTATGTAGCCATAAACGATTACGAAAAGCTTCGCGAATTAATTGGCGTGCTGCTTGCGGAAGTACAGCGAATCAAAAGCGAAGGCGATTTTAATGCAGGTCGCGTGTTGGTAGAAAATTATGGCGTCAAAATTGACCCTGCGCTACATAATGAAATGCTTGAACGATATGCAAGTTTGAATCTTGCTCCATATAAAGGTTTTGTAAATCCGGTAATGAAAGAAATAAAAAACGACAAAGGAGAAGTAACGGACATCACCCTTGATTACTCCGAAGGATACACGGAACAAATGCTTCGTTACGGCAAAAATTATTCTTTTTTACCAACATATAACTAAGTTTTCAAAAAAAAATATATCTTTGTTCGTTGTTAAACAAGATTCTGATATAAATATGAATGATACGCACAGCAATGATGACATTATCGTGAAAGCGTTTTCCGAATATCTGAAAAACAAAAAACTCAGGCATACGACAGAACGCGACGCTATTTTTGAAAAGATATGTCAAATAAAATATCTCTTCACGCTTGATACAATACGGAAACAATTGGAAAATGACAATTTCCACGTAAGCCGTGCATCAATATACAATACAATCGAATTGTTGCTTGACGCCAAAATTGTTGTACGTCATCAGTTCACATCCACAAACGTACAATATGAACTGAAATGCATTGCGGAACAGCATCATCATATTATATGCACATCATGCGGCACTATCGGTGAGATAAACAATGAAGTAATAAACAATCCTTTTTCCAAATACAAAATACCCAGATTTACTTCGGAATATCATACGCTGTATTTTTACGGCATTTGTTCCAAGTGTAAATATAAACTGCTGCCTAAAGCCAAAAGCAAGAAATAACAAAAAAATAAATATAAGATATGAAGAAAGTAGATGTTCTATTAGGATTACAGTGGGGCGACGAAGGCAAAGGCAAAGTTGTCGACGTATTGACGCCCAATTACGATGTGGTAACACGTTTCCA
>JAISEJ010000019.1 GCA_031264155.1 Tannerella sp.
AGCTGGTATTCATATTAATGTATGTTTAGTCACTACAATAATAATGAAATACCAGCTATTTTTTTACATCAGAAGAAAAATAAACTTATACCTTCACTGCAAAAATCGGATGAACCAAAAATTTGTGATGTAACCTACACCCGGAATTTTAACGTTTTCCACATGAGCGTTACTGACATTGACAACTATTCGTACATCAAGAGAATCTTTAAGAAACGAATAGGGACGAATATCACTATTTTCATACCGATATTTATCTATGGCAAAACAGATGACTTTATATCCTTACTGTCCCATATTGGTGGAAAATATTCTATTTTTTCTATATTCATATCATCATATATCCACGAATTACTATTATAAGTAGGTGATGATTGAGGTAAATACATCCTGTAAATTAACATATCACTCATTTTTTCGTAAACAGAAACAAAAATTCCCGGGTCAAAAAAATTATCAGGATCATCATATCCGCCAGGATCAGAATATACGGTTCCGATAATACCTCCTGAAAGATCTGCCAATGGAGCAAAAATAGAAGATATGTCAAGCTTTGCTTCATATTCAAATGTCTCGTCAATATAATTTTGAGCACAAACATATATGCTTGAGCACAGAATAAGGACAAGAACGATGAACCATCTTTTTAAAATCAAATATTTCATATTACTATATTTAATTGATTATCAATCATGCAACTTGCGTTTTTTAAATATTCCAATAAATACGCCGGTCTGTCGGTTTGAATAATCCGCGTGCCCAATGTATCAATCAGATAACCATAGCCCGCATCTGGATTTTCAAGCGACAAATCATCGTCGTGCCCGCCTGCTGACGTGTCTGATAATGTATTGTACCAAAACAATGATTTTCTGGCTAACTGTGTTTTCAGTCGCTTGGGAAGCAAAAGCGTATCATCCGGATACAATAATGTAAAAATGGCTGTATTCAGGTCTTTCACGAAAAGATTGATTTGTGCTTCGGCGTCTTCCCTGTCAAGATGCACATAAGGCATGTAAATTACTTCGTCTAAATATTTGCCGAACTGCGCTTTCACTTCTTCAGCCGGTTTACTGCCTCCTATGATGACCTGTTTGGTTGTTCCGGTCTTTTCCAACAGGGCAAAAACTTCGTCGAAGTAGCGATCTGCCTTATCCAGAGTTATCAAGACTTGGCCCTTAACCAGTAATAACACTTCTTCCAGTGTCGGTACTTTTTCCCTCGTCCTTGTGGCGCAACCACTTTTCAACTTTAGGGTTTGAATCGAATCAAGCGTCCAGTCGCTGATTTTACCGTTGCCTGTAGTTGTACGGTCGAGTGTTTCATCGTGCATGAGTATGAATTTCCCATCTTTGGTACGTTGCACATCTATTTCTACAATATCTACTCCCATTTTAATAGCATTTTTAATTGCCGGAAGCGAATTTTCGGGTGCATTGCGCCAGTCGCCGCGGTGAGCGGTTACCATAACCGTTTTGTTATCTCTGTTCAACAGCTTATTTCGAATCTTCATGGCTCTGTCTTGGGCGAATGAAGTTTGAAATACGCTAATCAGGATAACCAGCAGTGTAATAGTTCGTTTTGTTTCTTTTTTCATTTGTATTATTGCAATTTATTGTTAATATCCCGTATTCTGCGGATAGTTATCGTGTCCTGCCAAATCCCTTTCATTTTGAGGAACAGGGAAATACATTAAATAATTCCTGCCATCCAATGTTTTGAACAAGTCCAGGCGGTTCGTTCGTTTCAAATCATACCAGCGAAATCCTTCGCCATAAAATTCACGATGCCGCTCATCCAAAATAATATCTTGAAATTCTCTATCAGTCAATGTTTGCGGCAGATTCACCGATACGTACCTCTTTGTCATAAAGTCATTCAGCGTTTGCTTGCCTTGTGGCGTGTTTTTTTGCGCTTCCGCTTTTATCAGGTACATTTCGGCAATGCGCGTAACCACAAGAGGTGAACGGTTGGGCGAGGCAGTTGTAATGAATTGTCCGCTTTGTCCATTGGGGAATTTTATTAACCGCAGTTCGTCTTGACCAAAAACAGCCTGAGCACGAATATCACCCGATTTTTCCGGTTGATCGGCATATAAATTACTGTAACAATCCGATGCTGGCGCGTAACTCCACGAATTGTCGACATCGTTTACCATATCATAGATCACCAACGTGTTTGATGTGCGATTATTTGCCAAGGCAAACACAATCTCCTCACTTTGGTTACTATATACAAATGACATTGCATACTCGACAGAACTGGTTGCCAAAACAAAGCTGGATTTGGCAATGACTTTATCGGCATATTCCGTCGCCTTTGCACTGTTTCCCGTGCTTAAATAAGTTTTCGCGAACAAAGCATGACAGGCGCTTTGAGACAAATAATATTTATTCGAAAATTCCGGCAGCAACGCTTCCGCTTTTTCTAAATCTTCCATAATAAAGTTCCACACTTCCGCTTCCGGTGAAATGGGAACAATTTCGGTTGTTCTTTTTCTCAAAACAGGAACACCGCCCCAGCGGATAGCCATATAATAATAAATTAATGCACGGAAATAGTAACCCGCACCGCCTGCTGTTTTTACTGTAGAACTTTCCTTGTTGGCGCTTGTTTCGTAAGTTTCTATCAAAAAGTTAACTTGATTGAGTGAAAAGAATCCGCTTTGCCACAAGCTGAGAATATCACTGGAACTGGCGGTCATCATAACCGGATCAACCAATGCGTAAGAGGGGCCTGCTTTAAAATTTTCTCCCTTTACATCACCGTCAAGATAGAAAGCTTTGATAAAGTTTTCCATTGAGGCGTAAACGCCGTTTACTGCTTTTCCCAAATCGGTTTCGCTCAACTGGTCTTGAGCTATCTGGTTACGCGGACGGATACTGTCCAATTCGTCGGCACAGCCGTTCAGTAACATAAAGCCAAAGGCTATTAAAGCTGTTTTGAATATATTAATCGAAAATTTCATATTTATTTATTTTTAAAATGACACATTATAATTTGATTTCTTTTACTAACTTTCCTTCACCGTCCTTGATACGAATACTGATTGATTTATTATCCGTTGTCAGATCGGCAACGTGCATGTGAGAGTTGATAAGTACAGGGAAGTTACAACCCGTATTATCATTCCTGTCGTAAAAAGCAAACTTATGAAGATGTCCGCTTAACATGAGGTCTATTTTTACTTTATTGAGTAAAGGAACAAAAAGTCGTTTCGCTTCAAGTGTACCGTACCAGTCTCCAACCGGTTCCATTGCGGGAGGCACATGCATTATCACTACTCTCAAGGGAGCCTGCTTAAATTCTTCACTTTCGGTAACTGTTTTCAACCATTCCACCTGTTCGCGGCGATAGTCGTCAAAGGCGGCTAAATCCCTGTAGTCAATATCGTTATCCGGCTTGTCTTCCCCCGCATCAAGTACGATGAAATAAACACCTCCCTGTACAAAAGTATAGTAGGGTTTATCGTTTGATGTGGGAAAATAGTGTAAATATTCACTTGAAAATATGCCGCGAGCTTCATGATTTCCGCGAGCAAAGAAGAATGGCGTTTCAGAAGCAAACACTGTTACTGCCTGCGAGAGAAATCCCTTAAACATTTGTTCTTCGTTTTCCATGGAACTGACCATATCGCCATTGAACAGCATGAAATCCAATGATTCAAAATTTACCTGCCGCAATAAATTTGACAGGCGAGCGCTGTCGGCATGAATATCATTTATCATCGCGAAATGCAGTCCCGTTTTTCCCGGATCAAGCGTAGTGAACTTTAACGGGCTTTTGCGAAACACATCAGTCGATGCGACTTCCCCGTGTCCGGTATGATATGCTTCTTCACCGGTCACTTCCCTCGAAATTATACGGTAGCGATAAGTCGTGGCCTTTTGCAGATTTTGCAGCCGTACTTTGTGTACAGTCCCGACAGGGAGTTTACCCATGTGTGTTTCATAAAATCGCGGACGCATTTCTGCATAGAAAGAGCTTTTGTCGTCCGGAGCAAGTTCCACCCATGCTACTGCTTTCCTGTTTGTGACCCACACAATGGTTGCCTCGTTTTCTTTAACATTCTGGAGATAAGGACCGTGAAGAATACTGAAGTCTTCCTGGGAAAATGCCGCCAAAGAAAGCAATAAAGCTGAAAATACTGTTAGTAATTGTCGTAACATACTCTATTTCATTTAAAATTTGAATGAAACTCCTGCGATGAATGTACGAAGCGTCGGTTGCATACCAAAGTCAACACCGTAATTGGATGCACCGGGTTTTCCGTCGTATGAGGCTTCGGGTTCATAGCCTGAATATTTTGTGAATGTAAACAGGTTGTCTGCCGACAAGTAAAACCGTAACGAAGTTATTCTTGCTTTCCGTATTAACTCGTCGGGAAGCGTATATCCCAGCGTTACTGTTTTTATTTTGAAATAAGAAGCATCTTCAAGGAACCGGGTTGAAGTCAATACGTTATAGTCGTATGTATAACCCGCATGTATTCCTCTGCGAACTGCACGCGGCATTGTGTTGCTTGTGCCCGGCCCGTGCCAGTAATTGTTTGCTGCGTCTTTGCTTATACCGAAATACATATCCACACTACCTGTTGCATCCGGAACTTGAACTGAAGAATAAGCGACTCCGAGTTGTTCGATACCTTCCGAAGCATTGGCACCTCTCCATGCAGCCATAATTTTTCCGCCTGCTGAATATTGAGAAAATACTGACAAGTCAAATCCTTTGTAAGACATATTCGAGGTGATACCACCAAAAAAATCCGGTGTGGACTTTCCGACAATCTGCCTGTCGTCGTCTGTAATGTCGCCGTCCTTATTGTAATCATCGTATATTACATCGCCGGCTCTCACTCCTTTGGCATATAGTTTGGCAGGCACATCTTCATCATATTGATAAATGCCGTTCATCTTCAGCATGTAAAAAGAGCTAACAGGCTGTCCTTTTTTCAGTATGTGCATCGTGCCGCCTATTAGATTACTGCCTTCTGCCGGTACAATATATTCATCAACGCCGTCAATCAACGATAGAAGTTCATTTTTGATATATGAATAATTTAATCCCATATCCCACTTGAAAGCTCCGGTAAGTATTTTCCCGTTTATGCCGAATTCGATGCCTTTATTCGCCAAGTTCCCGATATTTGACTGAATAAAGGAGTATCCGGTTGTCGCGTTAACTGGTTTATTATATAACAAGTCGGTCGTTTTCTGGTAAAAAGCATCCACGCCAAATGTCATTCTTGAATTAAAAAGTTCCATATCGGAGCCAATATTGTACTGGCTTGATTTTTCCCACGTCAGGGGTTGTGCATCTTGTGAAATCTGAAAACCGGAAACTCCATTGTATGAACTTCCTCCTGACTTGACCAGCGAAAGAGCCGCAAAATCTCCTACACCTGCCATGCTTCCTGTCATACCCCAACTTGCCCGCAATTTCAGGTCGTTGATATATTTATTGAATTTGTAGAAATCCTCATTGGATATGCGCCATGCAAAAGACGCAGAAGGAAAGTTTCCATACCTTGTGCTTTTTGAAAAACGGGAAGACCCGTCGCGCCGTAATGATGTATTGAAAATATACCGGTTATCCCAGTTTAAAGATATGCGTCCAAAGTAAGATTCTAATGCATATCCGGTAAAACCGACAGTGTTCGGGTAAATATTGGCGCCTGCATCAATGGCGTTGAAACTTGAAGAAGGATAAGCGTCATTTGCATAATTCTCACTTCTTGCTCCGAAACGTTCATATTCGTATTTTTCAAAGGAATGTCCTAACATTGCCGATGCCGTCAGTTTATCCCAGTTAGAAATATACGAAACAATATTATCTATGACATAACGAACACTTTGGTCTTTTTGCTGGGAAAGCGCCGACCATCCTGCCGTATTTTTTCGTGCGTCATGACGATCGGACAATTTCTTCCATTCGTCGTCATAAATGCTGTAAAGGCTTACCGATGGCGTATATTTGAAACCTTTAAAAGGAGTAATATCTACACTGAATACTCCGGAAAGCTGTGTCTTGCGCAAATACCAGTCTTCTTCATTAATCAGCATGATCGGATTATGGCGTGTCAACATGGTTCCGTTTGCTTTGTAGGAACCATCCTCCAGATACGGTGAATACCAGGGAGCTTCTTCCCGTACAGTACGCAATACTTTGAGGCTTGTACTTTCTTCTTCTAATATATCCCGCTTGCTGAAAGCCCCTGCAAGATTCATGTTCAATTTGAAAATATCGTTTATTTTATGTCCGAGTTTTGCCCGCAAAGTATTTTGGTTATAATTACTTTTCAACAGGTATCCTTCCTGATTTTCATAACCGTATGAGGCATAAAAGGCTGTTTTGTCGTTACCGCCTGAAACACTCACCGAACCCGCCTGTGAATAGGCTACGTTGCGTGAAATTATATCAACCCAATCAGTATCCTCTATTTTTGAAGGTTTATACAGCGTGAGTGAAGTACCCATTTGCGCATTGTAATTATCCACCGCAGCCTGCATAACTTTGGTGTATTCCGCCGTATTGGCCATTGGGATATCTTTGGCAATACTTCCAAAACCCGTTCTTCCTGAAAAAACGACTTCTGTTTTTCCGCTTTTCCCGGACTTGGTACTGATCAGGATTACTCCTGCATTACCACGGGAACCATAGATAACGGCGGCAAAGGCATCTTTCAAAACTTCCATGCTTTCAATATCATTAGGATTTAAGCGCGGATATGTTTCACTCGGTATCCCATCTACCACATACAGGGGCGTGCTGCTACCCGTTATTGAGCCAACACCCCGTACAATCACATTCGGATCTGCGCCCGGCATTCCCGACGAACTGGAAATATTGACGCCGCTTACACGACCCTGTAACATTTTGATTGGATTGTAGTCATTCCCCTTGTCAACATCGTTCATTAGTAACTTACTGATAGAAGTACTTACCAATTTCTGCGACTGCGTCCCATAGCCAACAACGACAATCTCGTCAAGTTGCTTCCGGTCTTCCTCCAAAACAATACTCAGCACTTTTGCGTTGCTAACCGTCTCCGTTCGGGTTACATAACCTATAAACGAAATTTGCAGCACATCGCCGGGATTTGCCTGAATATTGAACTTGCCGTCAATATTAGTTATAACTCCAACGGTAGTTCCCTTTACAACAATATTTACACCAGCCAGAGGTTCTCCGTTTACATCGGCGACTTTCCCGGACAACCCGATTGGCTGTTGAGTCTGTTGTACTTTCGTTACATCCGTATCATTTGCTACGGCGAAATTCATTACATTCATCAAGCCTGCTATCAGGCAAAGCAGTAGGATTTGTCGCATTTTTTTCTTTAAACTGATTTAAACTTTTTCTAAAAAAAATAAAATACTTGTTATTCCACTTAAAAGCCATATATTTAAGTGTTAACAAATAATGCTTAAATGATGAATAACAAGTATGCAAAAGTA
>JAISEJ010000204.1 GCA_031264155.1 Tannerella sp.
AGTTACGGGAGTATAGCCACCGATGACTGGAATAGCTTCGTGAGCGCATTCAAGGGCGAAAACCATCTTATTGGAAAGAAATATACTGTTGGTACAGAAGGAAATAATTGTCGGATGAGGCATCGTATCCGCAGGGCATTCCGTAAATCCTGCTGTTTTTCAAAAAAGTTGTTTAATCATTTCAATGCTTTCAATCTCGCTTTCTTTTATATTAATTTCGAATTTGTATAGGATAGCATACTTTGGAAAACACCACCAAAATTTCATATAGCATTTGCGTATCATTCTAAAAATCCGTATATTTGCAAATGCCTTTCAGGAGGTTACACGGAAGGCTGCGCACCCAAATATGCAAGCCTTCCGCGTTTTTCCTTCCGTCAATACGAAACCGCTTCCGGCTCGCGTCGTTTTACTGTCTCTTTTATCTCCCCGTAGATGAATTTCCGTCCGGCTTCCGTCCATACGGTAATAGTATTCGTTCCTGTTGTGCCGTTGGAGTGCATATATTGGTGCATACGAGGCTTGGTATACCTTAAGTTTGCAGTTGGAAAAACTGAGGTTAAATTTTGTACTTTTGTTGTAAGAAAGAAAAGATTTAACCAACTGACAGAAGTAAACTCTCTCGGTAGCTAGATTTATAAATCTAAGTCGGGAATAAGACTTCTGTCAGTCAAGCTGAGGATACTAAATAGAATGTTAGGCATTCAACCTGTTTAAGAATCTGTTTAAAATTAGAATAAAATATTTATTATCAGTTGTTTGTTTGGATAATATTTCGTATCTTAGTGAGTACCAATGTATAAATAACGATGATAAATTATTCGACCAACTTAACCGACAGCCAATACGATGCAATGATACAAATAATTGGCGACATCCTCCGCAAGCGTAAACATTCGTTAGGGGAAATATTGAACGCCGTTTTTTACCTGCTCAAGGCTGGTTCTCAGTGGCGCATGCTACCGTGCGATTTCCCGAAATGGCAACCGGTATATTATTATTTTTCACGATGGAAGGAGGACGGTACATTCGAGGCAATACATGAAAATGTGCGCGACAAATGCCGGGAACAGCAAAAAAAGCACCGGTCGCCCAGCGTGGGCCTGATAGAGAGTCAAAACGTGAAAACTACTCGCGTGGGAGGTGAAAGTCGTGGTGTGGACGGCGGAAAAAAGGTAAGGGAACGCAAAAGACACAACATTACAGATACCAATGGTTTACTGTTGACGGTCGAAATACACGCGGCCAACGAGAATGACTGCAAGGCCGGTTTCAGAGTAATCAGATCCATGGATGGCCATTTTGAGCGAATGAAGAAGATTCATGCCGACGGGGGTTACCGGGGCGCATTGGCATAAAATGTCAAAAATGACTTCGGGTGGGACATGGAAATTACCTTGCGGTCAGACAAATCAAACGGATTTAAGCTCTTGCTCAAACGATGGGTCGTGGAAAGAACATTTTCATGGCTGGAAAATTTTCGCAGGCTGGCCATAGATTACGGGTATAAGGTTTCTACAAGTGAAGCCATGATACATCTGGCCTTTATCGCCTTGATGCTCAATTGAATTTTTTCGCAATAAAATTTAAACAGTTTCTCAGGCTACCCGGGACTTTCGGGAGGGCTACCGGGACTGTGATAAGGATTCATCGCTCTTCTTTCTTAAACTGTGAAGGGGACTTCCCGAACTGCGCCTTGAAACATTTGCTGAAATAGAACGGATCGTTGATGCCTACCTTATAAGATATTTCCGATATGTTCAGGCTGGTGAGGGACAGCAGCTCGGCAGCCTTCTTCATGCGGATGATACGGACGTATTCGTTTGGCGAATGGCCGGTCAATCCCTTCACCTTTTTGTAGAAGTTCGTGCGTCCCATCCCTGCGCTAAGGGCGAAGTCGTCGACCGAAAAATCGACATTCTCGATGTTTTGTTCGATGAGGCGATGTATGTTGTCGATAAACTCCCTGTCTTTTTCCGTACACTGGAGCAGGTAACTCATCCCGGCCGGCTCCTGTTCAAACTTGCGCTGCAATTTTTCCCTTTGCTCGATAAGTTTCACAATACGCGCAATGAGGTATCTGACGCTGAACGGCTTGATGATATACGAATCGGCGCCGGCCTCTATTCCTTCCAACTGATGCGCCTCCGACGAATGGGCAGTCAGCAGGATAATCGGGATATGGCTGGTGAGGAAGTCGTTTTTCAGGCGGCGGGTGACTTCGAATCCGTCTATTCCGGGCATCATCACGTCACAGACAATCAGGGTCGGCTGTTCCTTAACGGCCTTTTCCAGCCCCTCCTCGCCGTCTTTAGCCATGTATAGCGTGAAGGATCTGTCCAGTTGGTTACGGATGAAATCACGCACCTCACCGTCGTCCTCGATGATAAGCAGCTTATAGTTGCGGAAAGACCCGTTGAACGGAAGTGCGTCCGGCGCCTGTTCCGTTTCCGCAGACGCATCGACATACTTGAGCGCAGCATGCGCTTCAATGATCTCGTGACTGCTGTAATTTGCGTCCGACAACGGTACGGCGACGCTAAAGCAGGCGCCGCCCAGCTCCGAATCGGAATACTCGACCTTTCCCTTATGAACAGACGCCAGTTCGGCCGTAAGATGCAGCCCGATACCCGTCCCGCCCGACGTCCGGTCGATCTGGGCAAAGCGGACGAACAGCGAACCGCGCTTTTCCTTCGGGACGCCGGCGCCACTGTCCGACACGCTCAACGTCAGGCGGTCGTCCGCCTCGGAGAAAGCCAGCTGCACCAGTATGACGCCATATTCCGGCGTATACTTCATGGCGTTCGACAGGAGATTGTATGCTATCTTGTCAAACTTGCTCCTGTCCAGCAGCATTTCCCTGTCGGGCAAATCGGACTCGAACAGGAACTCAATCTTCTTCTTCTCCGCCATTTCTTTAAACGTCTGATAGATGTCATAAAAAAAAGATACCGCTTCCGTCCGCTCGACCATCAGTTCCAGTCCCTTGTTCTGCAGATGGCGAAATTCGAGCAGTTGCTCAATCAGGCGAAGCAGGCGCGAGGAACTCTTCGCAATCTGTCCGATTTGCCGGGAAACGGCGGCAGGCACGTCACGCATGGCCGTCAGGTTCTCAATTGAGCCGCGGATAATGGTCAGCGGCGTGCGAAACTCATGGGATATATTCGTGAAAAAGCGCAGCTTATATTCCGTCAGTTGCCGTTCCACTTTTACATCCGTATTCAGTTTGTTGATTTTCATGATAAGCCTCACGGCAAACAGGGCGGCCACGAAAAAGATCGCAACGTAAATCATATACATCCATACCGATCTCCGGAACGGCGTGACAATCGTAACCAGCAGTTCGGTCTCGCTGTCCGCCCATACGCCCAGGCTGTTGCAACCCCTCACCTTGAACGTATACGTTCCCGGAGGCACGTTGCGGTATATCGCGATATTGTGCCGTCCGGGCGGATTCCAGTCTTCTTCGTACCCGTCCAGATAATAAGCATACTGATTGAAGTCGGGCGAGCGGAAATTGAGCATGGCAAACTCAATATCGAACGAGTTCTGATCGTGTTTCAGCCGGATAGCTTTCGTCAGGGCGATGCTCTCGGTCAGCGGCGAACGAGCCTGTCCGGGACGCGTGTTCACGCCGTTTATTTTCAGTCCCGTGATAACCACCGGCTGCGTCGAAGCGTCATATTTAATCTGCAAGGGGTCGAAGATGTAAACGCCCGAATAGCTGCCGAACATCAGTTCGCCCTCCCGTGTTTTCCAGCCCGAAGCATCATTAAACAAAGCCGTCTGTTTGCCGCTCGAAAAGCTGAAATTCTCGAACCGTTCGGTTTCGGGATTAAACCGCGATATGCCGCTGCCGCCTTCCGTACTCACCCAGATATAACCTTCGTCGTCTTCAAGAATCGTCTGAACCAGTTCGTTGGACAGTCCGTTTGCTGCCGTATAATGTCTGAACCATGAATTTTCGATCGGTTCTTCCCTGACCAGCAGATTCAGTCCGCCGCCCGTCGTGCCGAACCAGAGCCGCGCCTTACTGTCTTCAAAGATAGCTTTCACTTCGTTATTATTGAGCGAACGGTCGTTTTTGACGTCAAAGTGGAAATTGACGTACCGCTCGCTGTCGCGTATCAGCTCGTCGGGGTCGAACACATTGACGCCTTCGTTCGTACCCGTCCATATCAAACCTGTACGATCCTGCATAATGACGCGCACCATATCCTGGTTGACGGTACGCGCATTGATATGGCGAAAAGTGATTTGCGGCTCGTTGAGATCGGCGTAGTGCAACCCGCCGCCAAACGAGGCGACCCAGATTCTGTTCCTCGTATCCCGCAGGATGTCGAACACGTTGTCGCTGGTCGTAGTCTGGCGCGCGATATTATGCAGCTGAAAACGGCGCACCGGCGGGTCTCTCGAAGGCGGAAAGACGAACAGCCCGCTTCCGCGTGTGCCAAGCCAGATGTTTCCCGTCGTATCCTCCGCAATGCAAAACGGCAAGCTGTTCTCTATCCTGTGCGATTTGATTTTATTAAAAGCATGATCATAGATATGCAGGTAACCGTTTCGCGTACCCATCCAGAAGCGTCCCTGCGCATCTTCGTATATCAGGCGGACAGCGTTACTCCTGTCGCCCGTCTCCCCGGGCGTCGGGTAAAGGATGCGAACCGGATAGTTGTCCAGCGAAATCTTGCTGATACCCGCAAATTCCGTTCCGACCCATATCTCGCCCGACCCGTCTTCGGTGACGCACAACAAATAATCCGTCGGCAACTCGCTGTTGTTCGACGTATAATGATGCGTCCGGCCGTCGTTCGTGTCGAGAGCGAACAAACCGTTTCCATACGTAGTAATCCAGATAATGTCGCGCGAATCGTGATACACCTCGTAACGTTCGGCGTCGATCGTAGAAAGGATATTTTCGGGAATCAGGCGGATTTTCTCAAAACGGTTATCGGACAGATGCCGCCAGATATTACCCGAATGGTTGTATACCCACCTGTTACCTTTGTTATCCGTGTAAACTTGTGCATTTCGCACGGCCTCGCGTCCAAAAGAGGTTTCGGACGAAACGAACCTTCTCCGCTGCGAATCGAAAATCAGAATGCTGTCCCTCGCCGCAATCAGAATCAGCCCGTCGTTCAGCGACGTAACCATGTTCAGCGTCAATTGCCTCCGACTGTCATAAACGACCGGATCGACGAACTTTTGCAGTTCCGAATCAAAAGGAAGGATTTGCTGCCTGTTGATAAAATACAGATGATTGCCCGATTCATTGACAGCCGAAAAAATCCCGGACGATACCTTTACGGCACGATCGCCCTCCAGGCGGAATACGCCGGAATCGGATCCTATCCAAATCCGGCACGAAGCATCTTCGTACACGAAATAAACCGAACGAATGCCCAACTCCTGTTTGCCGAAACATAAAGATTGCATTTGCGTCCCGTCATGCCGCACCCGGCAGCAGCCGTCACTCCGGCCCCAGAGCCACACGTCGCCGTTCGCACAAATACGAATATTGGAAAAAGACTTCTGCCCGTCGCCCGCATCGTAATCGACAAAACGTTCCAGACGGGGATTGTAGCAGCAGAAAATATCAGCCGTCGTGCGTATCCAGATATAGCCCTGTTTATCTTCCGTCATGCTACGGATACGATTGTCGGGAAGCGAAGCGAAATTACCCTTTTCCGAAAGCATCACAATAAACTCTTTCCCGTTGTAACGATTCAGCCCGTTAATCGTACCCAGCCAAATAAACCCGCTGCGATCCTGCATGATACACCGCACGGTGTTCTGCGACAGCCCGTCCCGGTCGCTTATCCATTCGAACCGGAGTGTTTCCGCCGCATGAACAAGGTCAGACGCCGCCAAAAACGACAAAACAACACATGCTACTCTTCGCGCAAATGATTTCATGGCCATTACAAAATTCAATATCAGGACAAAAATAATTCAAAAATCCGTATCATTCCCATTTCACGCACGAAAATACATATAAAGCGGACAAAATCACATCCCGACGTATTATTTTCCATTCATAAGTACAAGATTTCATTGCATATTATTTTATGTAATTGTTTCTTTGTAAATAAAAAATACAACCATGAAAAAACATGCTATACTTCGAACAGTTTTGGTTAGATGCCCCGCAGCCTGGGGGAGGGTCGCTCTTCCGTCAATATATGGATCGTGATATAGGCTATATATGGATCATGATATAGGCTATATATGGATCATGATATAAGCTATATATGGATCATGATATAAGCTATATATGGATCATGATACAGGCTATATATGGATCGCTATTTAGCCTGGGGAAGTCGCAAAAGTAAAGCAATGCACAAAACGGCCCCGCGTGCAGTATAAAATACACGTCAGTGAATCATTCAAATATAAATTCCATAAGTTTCATTAAAAACACAAAAACAGTATGAAAACATTTTTTTTACATTATCTGCGCAGCCTGTTTTTTATAACGGCAGCCTTATTTGCAAGTATAACCGCGTATGCACAAGACTACGCAGGTTATGATTATGTGGAACGGTTTAATACCATTCCTATTCCTACTCTGTCAGGAACCCTGGTAAATAACACAGGTTCATGTGCTTCTGCCGAATGGCTGGATGCCCCGGCCAACACAGACGGAATCCTCAGATTCAATGCCAGTAATCAAGGTGGAGGCAGAAATTCAACCTTTACATTGACAAGCCCGCCCGCAGCTTTCACATCCAAGCTGATTGCAGAGTTTGACTGGTATCCGGCCTCCTACACCGGCGGCGGCGGCGACGAAGGGCAAATCTCCTTTCGCAACGGCGCCAATGTCATTTTTACCGTATATAACCTGAGAGGCAGCAATGATCCGGGCATAGCGGCAGGTCCCCTCAACGGCGGAAAAGCGGCGACGGTCGACGCCCGCTACCGTACGTCCTTAACTGACACGCCACTGTCACAGTGGTATCATATCAAAGCCGAAATTTACGCAGGACAGCGCATCTCCTTCACTATTACCCAATTAGGGGGGGGGGGGGGGGGTACGAGCGAAAGCAAATGCTGCCTCGCCCGTCCGGCTTTAGTCAAGATCGGAAAACCTCTATTTATTTAAATGCGACCCCAACCGGCTCGAATATTA
>JAISEJ010000065.1 GCA_031264155.1 Tannerella sp.
TCAAATAATCAACTGTGCCGGCTTTGCTTGAAGGCTGACACAGGCGGGCTACAACCAAATGTCTCAAAATATCATCCTCTATTACATCAAAACCTGTCAGCTTAAATACTTCGTTAAGGATTAACTGAGTACCGTTGAGCAATATATTTTCAACATTATTCAACAGGTATTCCGTAACCTGCTTTTCTTCCTGCTCTTTTTCGGCAATGGCAAACATATCGCGATCGCCACAGCAGGCTGAAATCCATTTCTTACCTTGAAGATGTAGAGCTCTTATCTTCTTCTCATCGGAACTGACTCCCATTGTTTTCAACTCACGAAAACAACCGTCTCTTTTATCTGCGACAACAACGCTCGTTGTGCCTGATCTATTCTTCTTTTTGCGTATAAACATATTGTAAAGTTATACTGTTTTTGGCTTGCGTCACCCAAAATGGCGACGCGAATTTTACAAAATATTAAATTACAGTATGTTATAAAAACAGAGGAAGAAAAGTGTCGAAGTCAGGAGCTGCCCGTACTGATAGAAATCAGCAAGTCAAACGGGATGAAGGTTGACTGTGTTATCGGGGATACCGCATACTCCGGTACAGCTAATCCGGAACTGGCGAATGAAGAAAAAATACAGCTGATCTCCAGATTGTATCCCTGTATCAGTCAGGGCTGCCGCAGGGGCGGCGACTGTTTTGATTATAATAAGGATACCGGCATGTATGTATGTCCGGCCGGTCACATGGCTGTTCGCAGGATGAAAGAGTCAGGAAAGAAAGAGAAAAAAATGCCCCGGTAAGTCTGTCATTTTGATGTAAATAAATGTAAAGTCTGTTCCCTGCTGGAAGGATGTTACAGGCCGGATGCCAGGCATAAAACTTATAAAGTGACCATAAAACCGGATATGCACAGAGCACAGCCGGAGTTTCAGGAAACCGACCGTTTCAAGCAAAAATACAGGGAACGGTACAGGCTCGAAGCCAAAAATGCAGAACTTAAACACGTCTATGGATATGGCAGAGCCATATCCTATGGATTGTATGCCATGCAGATGCAGGGAGCCATGGCCATATTTGCCGCAAATGTGAAAAGAATACTCAGACTGCTCTGAAGGGTAAGGCATTACCCTTTTGACCGGTTGGTGAACACTCCTCAAACACGCTCAAAGCTCCCTGAATGAATTTTTCGCTGCTCTGTTTTTACCTGAACGGGTATGTGACAGTCATAGCATCCTCCCGGTTTTAACCGGTATTTTTCCTTTTCCCGGTAATATACAAAAAATAAGAGGCTTTTTCAGTGCCCTCCCGGAAAGTATCAGGGGTAAGTTGTGTGTCGACTACGCCGTTCATTACGCCGTAGTATCAAGCGTAAAGTTCTGCTCCTGCCTGTACGAACTTAGATTGTCGGGACTGAACCTGGATATGAAATCCTGATTTTTACGAATCTCCGATTCGCCGTAGTTTATGTATACATCGGCTGATTTCAGGAAAGAATCGTCTTTGTCGGCATCTTGCAGCAGTAAGTATCCGAGTACGCAGTGGGCGGCGGATTCGACGAGGCGGCGCGCCATGAAGTCAAGATATTCGCCGTCTTTCGCCGCGGTAACGGTGGCAACCGATTTTTCGTATATATCGGTCATCTCCTTCAGGCGTTTTCCGTAACATTCAAGTTCCGGCCTGTACGCGAGCGCTTCGTATACGCGCAACCGGTTCAGGTATGTGCCTGTGGTGACATGGCGTATGGCGGCTACGACCTGCAACTGCGTCGTTCCCTCGTAGATGTTTGTTATGCGGGCGTCGCGATATAGGCGTTCGCACGTATAGTCTTTCATGAAGCCCGAACCGCCGTGAATCTGTATGGCGTCGTAAGCGTTCCGATTGGCATATTCCGTACTCATCGCCTTAGCCATAGGCGTGAAAGCGTCGGCAAGTTTGGCATATTGCTTTTGTTCCTGACGTTCTTCCGGCGTCAGTTTACGTTCGCGGGAGATATCCTCCAGGGCTTTGTATACGTCAACAAATCTTGCCGTTTCGTACAGCATGGTTCTTGCGGCGTCCGTGCGGGCGCGCATCAGGGCAACCATTTCGTAAACGGCGGGGAAGTTGATAATCGCTTTGCCGAACTGGTGGCGTTCACAGGCATATTTATATCCTTCGCGGCAGGCCGCTTCGCATATTCCGACCGCTTGCGCCGCTATACCCAGGCGTGCGCCGTTCATAAGCGCCATGACATACTTTATCAATCCCAGACGTCTTTCGCCGCAAAGTTCCGCTTTCGCATTGCGATACACCAGTTCGCACGTGGGAGAGCCTTTTATGCCCAGCTTGTTTTCTATGCGGCGAACGTTGACGCCCCCGTTTTTTTTGTCGTAGATGAACATCGACAGGCCGCGCCCGTCCCTCGTCCCTTCTTCCGAGCGGGCAAGGACAAGATGAATGTCGGAATCGCCGTTTGTGATAAACCGTTTAACGCCATTCAGACGCCAGCAGCCTTCGGCTTCGTCATAAGTCGCTTTCAGCATAACCGCCTGCAGGTCGCTGCCCGCATCCGGTTCGGTGAGGTCCATCGACATCGTTTCGCCGGCGCATACGCGTGTGATATAACGCCGGCGCTGGTCTTCGTCTCCAAATTCGTAGAGCGTTTCGGCGCAATCCTGCAATCCCCACAGGTTCTCGAAACCCGCGTCGGCGCGCGATACCATGTCTGCGGCCATAATGTAAGGAACGGCCGGGAAGTTGAGGCCGCCGTAACGACGAGGCATGGATATTCCCATCAGTCCGGCCTTATGCACGGCGTCAAGATTTTTCAGCGTTCCTTCGGCATACGTGACGCGTCCGTTGGAAACGGTCGGGCCTTCACGGTCAACATCCTCCGCATTTGGAGCAATAGTATCGCCGCAAATTTCACCGACTATTTCGAGAACTTTCTCGTAGTTCTCCATTGCATCTTCAAAGTCTATGGGAGCATAATCGAACTCGTCCTTATCCCGGAAATTGCGTTCTTTCAACTCTACGATGCGCTGCATCAGGGGATGATGCAGATGATGTTTCAATGACGGAGTATCTATATAAAAGTTTGGCATGATTTTTTATTTACTGTTTTTCTTATAATATTTAATCATTTTCGGAATCACTTCCTCTATCGTACCGGTTATCACATAATCGGCGATCGTATTTATCGGAGCCGCGGGATCGCTGTTGATTGAAATAATGATAGAGCTTTCCTGCATGCCGGCGATATGTTGTATCTGTCCCGATATGCCGCATGCTATGTATAATTTCGGCCTTACGGTCAGGCCGGTTTGCCCGATCTGTCGGTCGTGGTCGCAGAATCCCGCATCGACGGCGGCGCGCGATGCGCCTACTTCAGCGTTTAAAACTTTTGCGAGGTCAAACAGCAACCGGAAATTTTCCTTCGAGCTTACACCGTATCCGCCAGAAACGACTATCGACGTTCCCTTTACGTTATGCTTGGCTTTTTGCATGTGACGCTCAATGACTTTTACTACGAAATCGGTTTTGGAAACGTATTTGCATACATCGTATTTAACGATTTCGCCTTTGTAATTTTCGTCATATACCTCCTTTTTCATAACGCCTTCGCGAACGGTTGCCATTTGCGGGCGATGCTCCGGGTTAATAATTGTCGCAACGATATTCCCACCGAACGCAGGACGTATCTGGTAAAGCAGGTTCTCGTAAGTTTTACCTTGTTTTTTATCTTCGTGTGAGCCTATTTCCAGCGAAGTGCAGTCGGCCGTAAGTCCGCTTTTAAGCGCCGACGAGACGCGCGGCCCGAGGTCGCGCCCTATTACGGTAGCTCCCATGAGACATATCTGTGGTTTTTCTTCCTTGAAAAGGCTCACCAGAATGGACGTATGAGGCAGCGATGTGTACGGGTAGAGCCTGTCATCTTCGAAGATGTGCAATTTATCTACGCCGTAAAGCATCACTTGTTTTTCGATGCCGTCAAGTTTACTTCCTGCCGTAACAGCTTCTAACCGGCAGTTCAGTTGGTTTGCCAGCGAACGGCCTTTCGTCAGCAGTTCGAGGCTCACATCGGCAATGACACCGTCTTCTATTTCGCAATATACAAATAAATTATTCATCGTTTTAAGTTTGTAAAGTTTTATTGAACGGGCACATCAGCCGATTGTGTGATTTGAAATGAGTTCTACCATTAACTCTTCAATATCCGTATCCGAACCGGTGATGGTTTTACATTCTTTGGCTTGAAATACAATGTTTTGTATCGTTTTTACTTTTGTAGGCGAACCGGACAGTCCGCATTGCCAGACGTCGCCGTTCACATCGGCAACACTCCATTCCACAATATTCAGGTAAGGACGTTTCGCATACAACTCCGCGTACGGCAATTCGTTTCCGCCCTTTGTAAGCTCCGCTTTTTCCTGACTGCCTAAAGCGCGCTTGTATTTCTGAACCAGTTCGGCATTACGCGGGCGACAAGGCGCGGCTGAACCGTTTACCGTTATTACAATCGGCATTTGGCCTTCGACCGTTTCCACACCGCCCGCAATATTACGTTTTACGGTTATTTTTTGATTTTCTATATTCAGAATTTCTTCGGTATAAGTGATCTGTGATAATCCCATCTTTTCGGCCACCTGCGGGCCTACCTGCGCCGTATCGCCGTCGATAGCCTGACGTCCGCCGATAATCAGGTCGAAATCGCCGATTTTCCCAATGGCGATTGACAGGGCGTAGGAAGTCGCTAATGTATCAGCCCCGGCAAAAGCGCGGTCGGTCAGAAGATAACCGTTATCTGCGCCGCGATATAATCCTTCGCGGATGATTTCTGCAGCGCGTCCAGGCCCCATTGTAAGTACGGTTATCGTCGTACCCGGATACTTATCTTTCAAGCGTAATGCCTGCTCAAGCGCATTTAAATCTTCGGGGTTAAAGATTGCATGAAGAGCGGTACGGTTTACGGTTCCGTCTTCTTTCATGGCATCTTTTTCCACGTTACGCGTGTCCGGCACTTGTTTTGCCAGTACAATAATTTTCAAAGACATCTATATCAATTTTAAATGGTTAATATATACAACTAAAATAAACAAATGAGCCGGTAAATAGTTATTTGTGTCTCCGGACTCATTTTTTTCGGTCGCAAAAGTAATGAATGATTTCGTATTCCGAGTATTTTTACGGATAAACTGCTCATTTTTTTTTATTGTGCGCAAGAAAAACATATCCTGTCCCAATTTTAAGTTTGTGTATTGCGCACAGTAAAAAACTTCCATACTTTTTGCCGAATTGCCTGTTTTAAGCGAAAATATGCGTTCACAAACGGCAAATACGTATCTACGTTTTCGCTATACGTAGATATGTATTTGAATGATTTTGATACAACCCCCACAATACATTTCCATAAAAAAACGGGCTGCTGTCCGTAACAGGGACAGCAACCCATTTGTGATCGCGATATTCTTCCGTTAACCTATGTTGCAGCAAATTCCTCTCAAAAACAAGAAATATGAACAAAATCAGCTCTGTTTTTGGGTGTTTTTGGGCATAAAAAAAGCTAACTGACTGATATTCAATTGTGATAAATTTGATTAATTCGTTTGTAGTACACAGGGGGTATTGATTTTAAACGAGTTATAGAATACTTTTGCCCCTGTTATATATTTTCGATTTTCATTACGCCATAATCCGGCAAAAGGGAAGAGCGATTCTTATTATCGGTTGACAGAAAGTTATTGCAACGAAAAAGACAGGGTCTGTCACAGGACACTGCTCAATGTCGGTTTTCTAAATGCCCCATGCATGGTGGGTTCCGTTCATATCCATAACCAAATTTTCCGATAATATTTCTTCCCGACAGAAATTCAAATGACAATTGGCATAATACGGACTGACGGACAATGTGGCAAATTTTGTCCTTA
>JAISEJ010000093.1 GCA_031264155.1 Tannerella sp.
ATCAACCAAATCAAAAAACAAGGCGATATCCAACGGAAGAATAAGTTGAAACAATTTTACACAGGGATTTTCTGCTTTCATAGACTACAAAGATAATCATTCCCTTTTTTTGACCTATAGCCTAAACACGGAGTTTTGCAGGTGAGCCGTTTTATTATAATATATCCAATTTTCGTTTTGCAAAAATACAGCTTCGAGGGCGAAAAACCATGCAAAACACCTCGAGATTAGGTATTTTGCAAAATAAATATTTAATATGTGTAAAATGATTGTACTCGAAGGGGGACTTGAACCCCCACAGCCACAATGGCCAAGGGATTTTAAGTCCCTCGTGTCTACCGATTCCACCATTCGAGCCTACGTAATACGTCGCGAGCGGAAGACGGGACTCGAACCCGCGACCCTAACCTTGGCAAGGTTATGCTCTACCAACTGAGCTACTTCCGCAATAATTTCACCTCGTTGTCTGGATGTTTACCTTGCCGAAATTAGTTTTATATCTAATCTTTAAAGTAAAGTTATGTTCTACCAAACGAACTGTTTTTACAATGTTTTCCTGAAACGCTTTTGTGATAACGGCGACAAAGGTAGTGAAAAAAATAAATATGAGAAAAGTTTATGAGATTTTTCTTGAAAAAATGTATTGTTTTTCCCTTATTGTTGTCATGTAGCTTCTGTCGGCTGCATTTTGATTGCGTGTGTAAATCGCTATGAATGCTTCCGTTGCCAGTTAGTTTCTTACTATAAGTTTGTTGCCGCTTAGTGTTGTGTTGTACGGACGTAACCCGTGTCTGCTTACTCCTTTGTTTAGACCTCCAGTGCCGAAGCCGATGTCATATTTCGAGCCACATTTGGGGCAAATGGCATACAACACTTCCTTGTCGACCTCGACTATTATGTTCGGTTGCGCTTCGAAGGGGCATGCACGGTCAAATGCCTTAAACTCATCTAACATCGTATGAACAACAAGTACACCGCCGAATCCTCCTCTTTTTCCTAATTCATAATTAATATTTTTGTCAGTATATTCCTTGTATGAACCGATTGCTTTAAGTTCTTTGTCTTCAAATGTGAGATCCAGATACAAGTAAACGGGAAATGACGGTATAGGATTTGTATACTCATCTGTGCATGAAAGATAAGATATTAATAAACAACAAATAAGTAATATACGTTTCATAGAACTTCTTTTGATGTAAAGATAACGGATTTCATAATTGTATATTACGCAATTTATTTATTTTAAGAGTTTTTGTTCCGCTTCGTTGACTTTGGCAAAATTGAAGCCGCTGATGATTTCCTGTTCTAATGCGACGATTGCATCGTTGCACAAGTTGCCGATACTCCCTTCGTGGGTGTGGGTGATGTTCTTGTCGGGGACAAAATTGCCAGCTTCTATGTCGAGGCCGACTTTTTTGTAGGCGTCACGGAATGGCATGCCTTCACGGACGAGGCGGTTAACTTCTTCGACGCTGAAGATCAGCGTGTATTTGTCGTCGTCGAGGATATTTTCATTTACCTTGATTTCGCTCATCATTCGCGTAACCATTAGCAGGCAGTCTTTCAGTTCGTCGAACGATGGAAGAAACAGTTCTTTTATTACTTGGAGATCGCGGAAGTAACCGGATGGCAAATTATTGCATATAAGTGTTATCTGTTGAGGCAATCCTTGGATTTTATTGCATTTGGCACGGGTAAGTTCGAATACATCCGGGTTTTTCTTGTGCGGCATTATGCTTGAACCTGTGGTATATGCGTCGGGCAGCTTAATAAATCCAAAATTTTGGCTATTGAACATACAGGCATCGAACGCAAGTTTCGACAGTGTTGCGGCTATGCCGGCCATGGCAAATGCTACGGTACGTTCCATTTTTCCGCGTCCCATTTGTGCATATACTACATTGTGGTTCATGGAATCGAAGCCGAGAAGCTCCGTTGTCATGGTACGGTTCAGCGGAAAAGATGAGCCGTAGCCGGCAGCAGAGCCGAGTGGGTTACGGTTGCATATTTTGTATGCAGCTTGCAATAGCAGGAGGTCGTCGGTAAGACTTTCGGCATAAGCGCCGAACCACAGTCCGAAAGACGACGGCATGGCTATCTGCAAATGAGTGTATCCGGGTAACAATATGGCTTTATAACGATTGCTTTGTCCGATTAATACTTCAAATAAATCAGATATGAGAGATACTAATTCCTGTATCCGGGCGCGGGTAAAAAGTTTCAGATCAAGCAACACCTGATCGTTGCGCGAGCGTCCACTATGTATTTTTTTTCCTATATCACCAAGGGTGCGTGTCAGCATCAATTCAACCTGCGAATGAACATCCTCTACCCCTTCTTCGATGATAAAATCACCTTTATCAGCCTGTTGGTATATCTTTTTCAGTTCTTCCAGCAATGGTTCAGGTTCCTCTTTGTCAAGCAAACCTACCGTTTCAAGCATCATTATGTGAGCCATTGAACCAAGCACATCATACTTTGCGAGGTAAAGATCCATATCCCGGTCTTTCCCGACGGTGAAGCGTTCGATATCCTTATCAACCTGTATGTTTTTTTCCCAAAGTTTACGAGCCATATTTATTTTTTGAATATGAAGATATAAAAGTCTTATTCATAAGGCAAGCGCGCCACAATTTCCGATATTTTATCAATCGCTTCCTGCAAAGGTTTGGATACCATTGGTTTGAGGAGCGGGCTAAGTTCAGCGCGAACTGTCATTTTCATTTTCGTGTCGTTCTCGGCAACCTGTTTCAGTTGTATCCACATAGACAAGGGGATAGGAGAGTTTATTGCCGAGAATTTTATCGTTTTATTCGGTTCCCGGTTTACGATCCGGAAGGTAACCGACCCGACCGGATCAACCGAAAAACCGCATGTATCACGGTCGAAAGTGAAATTTTTGATTTTATCCTGCGGAATACGTTCCCGGATGCGTTCGAGATTAGACATATCGGATAACAGCGCAAATATTTTGTCATCGTTATGCGGTATCGTCTTAACTTCGCTTGTGAAATCTGCCATATAAAAAAACTTTTTATTTATTCGGGTCCCAGTTTTCGGGATCTTTACGCCATTCCTGCAATATTGCTATATCTTCTTCAGTAATATAATCCGTTTGCACAGCCGCTTCGATTACAGCATTGTAGTTAGAGAGTGTTGTAAGGGACACTTTTGCTTCTTTAAAGTTTTTTTCCGATGTGGCGAACCCGTGAGTAAAAATGGCAACCATACCGACAACCTCGCATCCGAAATTTCGTACGGCGCGAACCGCTTTAAGGCTACTGCCTCCTGTTGACACCAGATCTTCGATGATAACAACCTTTGAGTCGGGCTTTAATTCTCCTTCGATCAAATTTTCCAGACCATGGTCTTTTGGCGTGGATCGTATGTATACAAACGGCAATCCTAACAGGTCTGCAACTAAAGCTCCCTGGGCGATAGCTCCCGTTGCTACGCCTGCGATAGCAGTCGCTTCGGGATATTTTTCGCAGATAATGCGGGCAAGTTCTATTTTGATAGTGCTTCTTATCGCGGGATATGATAACGTTTTACGATTGTCACAATAGATCGGTGATTTCCAACCGGACGCCCATGTGAACGGATTGACCGGTTGCAATTTAATGGCTTTAATCTGCAATAATTTGTCTGCAATGAGTTTTTCTAATGCTTTCATAGTCATTTTTGATAAATTAAGTTGCAAAAGTAGCGAAACAAAATGAGAAAATCGTATTTTTTTGTTACTTTATTGTGGATTTTTGCTTAAACCGCTACTTTAAAGCGTGCAAAAGCATTTATTATTAACTCATGTTACGCAATAGCCCGGCATATCCCCGGACCTGTTACGCATTGCGTAGCAGGCTGGGAGCGTATCTGCTTCCGGTATTATACTTCACGCGGATATGACTTTGTGCTTATTAACTCACGATGCATGGACGCCTGCACCCACGATGCATGGGCGCAGGCGCCCACGATGCATGGACGCCTGCACCCACGATGCATGGAAGCCTGCTTCCACGATGCATGGAAGCCTGCTTCCACGATGCATGGGCGCCCGCGCCCACGATGTATGGGCGCCCGCGCCCACGATGTATGGGCGCCTGCGCCCATGATGTATGGGCGCCTGCGCCCACGATGTATGGGGGGACGGCTTCAACAACATGGTCAGACTGAAGCAAGCCTGAGCCTGTCCGGAGTATGCCGGTAATACACAAATCC
>JAISEJ010000171.1 GCA_031264155.1 Tannerella sp.
TCATACAGGGAAAAAGATTTGTATGCACGCCCGTCATTCATAATCCCGTCCGGGAAAAAGTCCGGGCCTTCGTCCATGTCATTCCGCAACTCCTCGCTGCTATTGCTGACAATGTTGTAACCTGTATTACGGTCTTTAAAGTAAACCAGACGGAAATTTTTACCAAAAGTAGTACCTCTCATAAACATGTGATTTTTCGTTTCCATAAATACAACAACATGGCAAACCGACACATTCGCCGGATATAAACCGTCCGCCGTAAAAAGAATAAAGTCGATCAATGTCCTTTCAATCTCTTCATTGTTCATAATATATTTATATTCTTGCTATTAGAAATCAATTGGCGTTTTTAAGAATTTTTAAAGATAAACAAAAATCATATCAAAAGCTATTTTTTCAAAAAAAACGAAAATATTTTGATAAGTATGTCATCAAAATTATTTTATATTATTTAGATTTGGCAGATAGTCTTTATAATGGATTTTGCTAATTAATAAGTGATGTTACGCGGTACTTATTGTGAGATGCGATTCTGCGGCTTGAAAAGCCGGATTTTCATAACCGCGGGTCATCAACCCGCAGAAAGGATGTGTATTCTGAGCGACTGCCTGAAAGGCAGGACTGATTAGCAGGGGTACTTATGTCAATTATTTTTCATTTCTCTTCTGTTTGATATTCCGCAGTACGAGTTCCCTTTTCTTATAGTCGATGATTGCTTTGTGCTTGAGCATGAAATCACTGCCAATCAGCCCGGCCACACGTTTCTTGGTGAATTTTTTGTACAGGTCGTTCACATGTGTGAGGTCAATCAAGATCACTGTCCAGTTGCTGCATTTCAAATCGCCCAGTTTAAACTTCCTGATGCGGCCAATACTGCTTTTCAGTTCGCCGGCATGAATTCCCGCCGATTGTATCTTCTGCCCCGCCGCTTTGCTGGCAGGCGCTTCCGGGATCAGGATTGCGTCAAAGATAGTATGTGATGCCCCGGTATCAATCAGTAAGTCATATTTCCGGCCGTTAATGGCGCCGCTGACAAACAGGTGATAACTGTTGTCTTCGCCTAACGTGACGATATCTATGGGAAGGACGGTTTTCATGCCATTTTCAAATTTGATTTCTGATTGAGCTACAAATAGCGTGCAAAATCGGTAGAGACAGGGCATGTCCCAGTCTCTGCGTCAATCGACCTCTTTTAAAAGTTTCCTTGCAGCAACAGCGGCGCCGATGATTCCGGCTTCATTCAGCAGTTGAGCGGGAACGATTTTGGTATGTGTTTCGAACGGGATGCCGTTTTTTTTGAGTTTTTTAGCCAATCCACCGCCGATAACGATCAAATCGGGCCAGAACATATCTTCCACATAGTTGATGTAAGTTTTCAGGCGCTGCATCCATTCGTCCCATGTAAGGTCGAAGTTTTTGCGGGCGGCATCCGAAGCCCATTTTTCTGCATCGTCAATACCACCGGGCAAGCAGAGGTGACCCCACTCACAGTTAGGAACCAGCTTGCCTTGCGAGAAAAGCGCACACCCAATGCCGGTACCTACAGTCAACATAATCACTACACCCTTGTTTTTGTTGCCTGCGCCATATTTCATTTCGGCCATGCCTGCTGCATCGGCATCATTAACAGCTACACATTTGTTGCCTGTGCGTTTTTCCACTAATTTTTCCAGGTCAACATTCAACCAGCCGCTGTCGACATTTGCAGCGGTTTTAACCAGCCCATGTTGTATTACACCCGGGAAACCGATACCGATAGGGCCTTTCCAGCCAAACTTCTTAGCGATCTGCTTGATCGTATCTGCTACGGCGTCGGGGGTCGATGGTTCCGGTGTAGGTATCCGGTGCCTGTCGGTAGTCATCTCACCTGTTTTCACATCAACAATTGCTCCTTTAATACCGGATCCACCGATATCGATGCCCAATACAAACTTTGATTTCATAGATAAATGGTTTTTGTTTAACGAGATTATCTTGTCGCATGAAGTTGCCAAACAAAAAGGAATCGGCAATATTTTTATCAAGCCGGATAATTGCTTGGCGCCCAACCTTTCAATGAAAAGACAAGAACTTTCAAAAAGAGCGGCCTGAGACCGCTCTTTTTATTAGTGTTTATGCAGGGATAAAACTTTATCAGCCAATTCAATTATCGTATTATTCAAAAGTTTATTGGCTTCGATTACTTTTTGATAACCTGATAGTATTCCCTCATTAATCAGTAATAAAGATTGCACCTGCAACTCTAATACCTGTATATATGATTTGTTGTCGGTTGATTCAAGGGGTTGAACAGGTTGAATGGGCGCAGATTCATTAACCGGAGTTTGAATTTGAGGTTTGAAAGTATCCTGTTTCACCTTGTTCTTCTTTTTTGGAGAACTTTGAGATTTGCCGGAAGGATTTTTTCCTGTTTTGATCCAATGGTAAGGCAATTCAGGATATTTTTCATGGATGATCTGGGCGAGCTTTCCCCCCATTGTTTTTTGCCCACTGTAGACTTTGTTCAGATCGTTTAAGCTGACATTCAATTTGACTGAAAGTGCAGGCAGTGAATTGCTGCCGGAATGTTTTTGAATAAACGATAATACCTCCTGCACGGTTGAGTTATCGGGTAATTCCGTATGCTGTACGGTCGTGTTCTCAGTTGTCATTTCGCCGGTATCAGATGTAAGCCATTCAACAGAAATATTCGGATAAGCCGATATAATCCGGTCAGTGGTGATTTTTCCGGGTTTATATTCAGGTTTTAGCACGTTATATACTTGATTTTGCATCCCTGTTCTGGTAGCAAAACGAGATTTTGACCCGCCTTCAAAGGTGTCAATTATTTTTAATACTCTTTCATTAAACTGCATGATTGTATTTATAAGATTCTTAATGACAAAATTAATAACAAAACAAAATTAGCGACAAAATTAAAAAAAATAAAAAATAAAAAAAATAAAAATTGAGGGCTCTTGAGGACTTATGTTAGAAAGGATAAAGTAACATATGTTTTAATTAATGTGTAAATGAATTATTCGCAAAAGAGCCTTATTTATTTTCCACAAAAAGCGTCAATTCTATAAACTCGTGCACTCCAAGTTGTTCGGGACGTTTGGAAAGCATGGGATTAGCTGCATGATCCGCCGGTAACAGGCTTTTCAATGAATTGCTGAGCATCTTGCGCCGCTGGTTGAAAGCAGTTTTCACCACGCGGAAAAACAGCGCCTCATCGCACGGCAGCGCTTCCACTCGGTTGCGCGCGAGGCGGATGACACCCGATTTGACTTTGGGTGGCGGTATAAATACATGTTCGTGCACCGTAAAGAGGTATTCGATATCATAAAATGCCTGCAACAATACGCTGGTGATACCATAGGTTTTGGAACCCGGAGGCGCTGCAATACGTTCGGCTACTTCTTTCTGTAACATGCCTACCACTTCCTTCACCTGCGAACGGTAATCGAGTATCCTGAAAAAAATCTGTGAAGAAATGTTATACGGGAAATTACCGATAATAGCTACCGGCTTGTCGCCAAAAAGCTGTTCCAGCGGATAACGCAGGAAATCAGCCACCACCAGTTTGCCCTTGATGTCGGGATATTGTGCTTCCAGGTAAGCGGCAGCATCGGTATCCACTTCCACAAAACGGGTATCGAACCGCTGTTCTTGCAGCAACATCGGGGTGAGCGCACCCATGCCGGGGCCTACTTCAATCACGTGGCGGATATCGTCCGCTTTGAGCGATGATACGATCTTTGCCGCAATGCCTTTGTCGTTCAGAAAATGCTGCCCAAGCGCTTTTTTAGGTGTGAGATGTTTCAATCCGGATGTCTTTTGCCGATACAAAGGTATGAGAAAAATATGCCAACAGCAAGAGGTACATACCTGCCTCGGTTTTTGATTCAAAAACTATCCTTTAATTATGTTCAGCGAATCATATTATGTTAAAACCAGGCTGTTGGGCGCCGTGAATAACTGCTCCCAGGTGGCTTTCATGATCCAGTGATCTATAACCCTGGAATGTTTCAATACATTCCGGATGTTTTATTTTTTGATTACATTTGTCTTTTTAAAAACAAGTGTCTTTTGTATAAAAAACCCAAAAAATAATGTTATGAAACGGAGAGAAAACCTTTTATGGATACTTATATCCGTCTTTTGTCTGCAATTTGCAGGATGTATCTATACGTCATACGAATACCCGTTCAGGAATCCGAACCTGTCTGTCGAACAGCGTGCGGCAGACATCGTTTCACGGCTCACGCTGGACGAAAAAATCGCTCAAATGCTGAACCGCACACCGGCGATAGAACGCCTCGGTATTCCGCCGTATGACTGGTGGAACGAATGTTTGCACGGTATCGGACGCACCGAATATAAGGTAACGGTATTTCCGCAGGCAATCGGAATGGCGGCAGGATGGGACGTAAACGTCATCAGGCAAATGGGAAACTTCACGGCTGAAGAAGGTCGCGCCATCTACAACCTCTCCCAGGAAAAGGGGGATTACAGCATATACCACGGGTTGACCTACTGGACTCCGAATATCAACATCTTCCGTGATCCTCGCTGGGGACGCGGACAGGAAACATACGGAGAAGACCCGTTTTTGACGGCTTCGCTTGCCAGAAATTTTGTGCAGGGTTTGCAGGGCGACAACAAAAGATACCTGAAAGCCGCCGGATGCGCCAAGCACTTTGCCGTTCACAGCGGACCCGAATCAAGCCGCCATACCTACAACGCCGCAGTGTCCGAATATGATTTGTGGGATACTTACCTGCCGGCATTCAAGGAACTGGCCGACGCGAAAGTCGCAGGATTCATGTGCGCCTACAATGCCTACGAAGGACAGCCATGCTGCGGCAGCGACAAGTTGATGATTGATATTCTGCGTAAGGACTGGGAATACAGGGGCTACGTAACTTCCGACTGCGGAGCGATCAACGATTTCTACACCTCCCATAAAACACATCCCAATGCAGCCGCAGCCGCAGCCGACGGTATCTTCCACGGCACGGACGTCGATTGTGGGCGGGATGCCTACATGGGACTGAAACAAGCCGTTGAACAGGGACTAACGACCGTCGAACAGATTGACATATCCCTCAAAAGACTCTTCGAAACCCGTATCCGCCTTGGAATGTTCGACCCTGCGGAAAAAGTTCCCTTTTCCAAAATCGGATCGGACGCCCTGTCGAAAAAAGAGCACAAGGATCTGGCGTTGAAAATGGCGCAACAATCGCTGGTTCTGCTCAAAAATAACGGGGTACTGCCATTGAACGGGGAAAACATCAGGAAAATCGCCCTCGTGGGCCCGAATGTCGATAATCCCGAAGTCCAGCTGGGTAACTATAACGGATTTCCGACCGAAACAGTAACTCCGCTGGACGGAATCAAAAAAGCGCTGCCCCATGTGGAAATCATCAGCGAACCGGGTTGTAACCTGACGGACAATATTGCAATCCGGAAACTGGAAAACTGTTTCCCCGGAGGGTTTTCCATGGAATTTTACAATAACAGGGATCTGGGAGGAGACCCTGTATATAAAGGACATGCGCCGGAAATACATTTTTCGAACCCCGAAACCAAAGCGATTGCCGAAGGTGTCCATCCGACGGATTTCTCATCGCGTTTCGAAGGCGTATTCGAATCGCCGGTAAGCGGGCCGGTTGAACTCAAAATAGCTTACGACGACGGTTTCCGGCTTTTCCTTGACGGGAAAAAGGTCGCCGAATCCTGGGGCGAGGGCAACAGAACCGCCGTATACAAACTCGACGCCGTCAAGGGAAGAAAATACCGCGTGAAACTGGAACACAAACAGCACCGCGGAGGCGCGCGTCTCGAACTTTCGGCGAATATCCGCATCACAATGGACGTGGAAGCAACCGCCGACAGGGTAAAGGACGCCGATGTAATTGTCTTCACAGGAGGCATTTCGCCGCAGATAGAAGGAGAAGAAATGGATGTCCGGATTCCGGGATTCTACAGGGGCGACCGTACTTCCATCATGCTGCCGCAGATTCAGACGGATTTGTTGCAGGCGCTGAAAGCTACCGGCAAACCGGTGGTATTCATACTCATGTCGGGCAGCGCGGTTTCTTTCCCGTGGGAATCCCAAAATATTGACGCCATCATCAGCGCATGGTATGGCGGAGAATCCACCGGCGATGCTCTTGCCGATGTGATCCTCGGAAAATACAATCCATCCGGCCGCCTGCCCGTTACCTTCTATGCAAGCGATTCCGATTTGCCCGATATCGAGGATTATAACATGAACAACCGTACCTACAAATATTTTAAGGGAAAACCCCTGTATCCGTTTGGCTACGGACTCAGTTATACGGCTTTCTCCTATCAGTGGGACGTCCAGCCGAAAAAGGAATACAAGCAGTCCGGAACAGTCGACTGTTCGCTGAAAATTGCAAATACCGGCAAGCTCGGCGGCGACGAAGTGGCTCAGGTATACCTGAAATATCCGGAGGGGAAGGGATTCCCGTTAAAGGAACTGCGTTATTTCGAAAGAAAACATATTCCCGAAGGACAAACCGGACAGATAAAAGTTTCCATTCCCGTGCAACAGTTGGCAAAATGGGACGAAAAAGCCGGAAAATTAGTTGTTCCCACAGGAACTTATTCCATATATGCCGGAGGTAATTCCGAAAACGAAGC
>JAISEJ010000220.1 GCA_031264155.1 Tannerella sp.
CATAACAGGCGGCAAAGATAGTGCAAGACGGGTGGAATACAAAATATGCGGGGATTATGTTTTCAATAAATCCTGTACTTCGGCTTTCAGTAAAGGCAAGTGATTGAAAACGATACTCCTACCCTACGCAGTCTCCAGACTGCATCGATCTGAGGAAAGGATGTTCGGAAACTGTCTGCATGGGAGAAGGAAATTAATTCCAATCCGGGTCGGATTCGACAAAACAGACCTGAACATTGCCATGACTTATGTATACACTACAATCCGCAACCGGTCTTGTCGCCTGTTCCTTTTCCCATTTCAATGCATTGTTAACCCAAATCTTTTCACAGGCAACCGAATTCCCGTCTTTTTTTATTTGGCATCGGATGGTGTCATACACCGTGTATACGATGAAGTCTTCATTTGGGTAATCTCCGGCGATAAATTGCTTTTCGATAGATTTGCCGCAGTCGATGCCGACGAAAGTCCCGTAAGAATCGGGAATATGGTCTCCCCCATAAGTTATGTTCCACGCAACGATTGTTTTCGTTATCATCTCCGTTGTCGGCGAATCGACGGAGATATCAATAGAATAATGATTGTAAGGATCATCCTCTCTTTTGACGACGCTTCCAGATTGTGATGTGATTTTTTCGTCATCAGCCGGCAATATCTTCGTCAGGTTCGGATGCAGATGATAACTGTATATATCCTGACCGGGACCATCCCAGTGACACCGGCTCAGCAAATCGTCCGTCCAAAAGTCATTACTGGCATTATTAATGCATTTTTTTGAGTGTACTCTTAAATTAATATTAAAAGTCCCCGACATCAGCGTATTTTCAACATTGTGACAACTTGAAAATAAAAAGACAATACCTGTCAGAATTATAATTGTCTGTTTCATACTCTTATCTGGGTTTGATGTTGTAAGCTATGCATTTATCATAATTAAAGTTGTACGCCCCCGAAAGCCATGTGCTTTCCCAGTAGTATCCATTATATCTGGGAGCCCAGCCCCAATTCATGTGGAGAACATATTCATCATTCAATATGGCGTAACCGTCACAAATCCATAAGTGACCCACATTTTCAGCTATATCACGTGCATATAAAAGAGAAGGCCTCCCATATAATAATTCAAAAAGGCATGTCTCTGTACTGTATACTGCATAATTATAGCTGTATCCGAAGCGATAAAGTGTCGCTAATACATCACTTGTGTATGTAGTTGTGGATGTACATGAGTATGTAGCATTTGCATCGGTTGCAATATCTACATATAGTTGCTGGACTTGTGTCGTTACGGCAGAAGGTACCATTAGACTCCAATTATAATAGGATGTCTGGCCTGTAGGACTGTATCCGTCTCCTGTGTTATAACTGCTTGGATAACTGTGATATTTCATTATTTGTGCTAATGCAACAGTAGCGCATCCTCCTTTGGCTCTCATGTTGCCATTACAAACTAAAGGCATTTTGCCGTTATAACCTTCTTCCTGTCTCCATCCGGTTTCTGTCGTTAACTGGACCCGTATATTTAGAGGACAGGTAATTTTATGTGTGTCACCATCATACGAAACATCCGTGTTTTCACCGCCCGAAGCATACGTTTGTATATTTTCATGATTTGTTTTCGGCAATGTATTCAGGTTTATGTTGGTTTCCCGTGCATATTCTACCGTTTTTGTCATTGTATTCATCCATGAAGACAGTCCCAATGGCATGTCTTCAATATCCGGATCAAATGAACCTTTTTCCGAATATGCCATAATAGAAACGGTTCTTCTATCTGCCGAAAGTATTATCCATCCTTCGTCTTCAAAGTTTGCTATGTAATATGCCGGAGCGTTGTGCTTATCTTTTTTTGTTTTGATATTACTTACTTTTTTTCCTTTACCGGCAGAAGGTGAATCCGAACTATACGTTGATGGATCGGGATTCAGGCTGTAAAAGATTTCTCCTGCCGTTTGCAGTATTTCACCCTCGGAGATAAAGTTTTCTATTACACCCTGTTCCAGTTGATTGTCGTTATATACCGACATCGTGTCAATGCCGTCTTTGCAACTTTGTGAAATTGAAAATAACACAGTTAAGACTAAAAAAAAACACATGATTTTTTTCATTATCTAATAATTTTAATGTGAGTTCTACAAATTTCTATTTTTTCGATTTTATAAATCGGGACAAAGGTAAGTTTTTTTTAAAAATCAACATGAGTTTTTTTTAAAGTCAACAAATGAATAACATTTAATTACGCGAATCAACAATTAAAAAATAGGACAGATAAAAACAAGAGCAATTTTGCCCTTAGCCATAGCATGAGTAAGAAGTTCGGGAATAGATATGACTTTATGCGCTCTTTGAATATTTATTAGCTCGTTAACCGGTTGAAGAAAACTTCCCGTACGGCACAACGAAGACACTGCACCGGGCAGGGTTAAACCAGAGGCGGCGTCATCGATTTTTCTTTCGCTTGTCTTTTGCCTCTATCTGCATAATCCGGTGATGTAATTTTTTTATGTCTTCCTGTGCAATCAGCATTTTATCGGAATACCGTGCAAGCGCCTTTTTCCTTTCTCCAAGTTCCCGTTTCTTGTCTTCCAGTTCTCGTTCCAGTTTCCAAGTCTTTTCTTCCAGTTCCTGTTTCTTTTCTTCCAGTTCCCGTTCCAATTCCTTTTTCCTTTCTCCAAGTTCCCGTTTCTTGTCTTCCAGTTCCTTTTTCCTGCTTTCCAGTTCCCGAGTCTTTTCTTCCAGTTCCTGTTTCAATTGCTCTTCACGGTTAAGCGACTGCTCTATGGAACGTTCCAGGGAGCTTACTTTCTTTGCATGCTTCAGTTCCTGTTTCGCGATGGCAAAATCAGTTTCGCGCTTCATGTTCACATTCAGAATTTGCATTTCCCTTTCTTTCTTTTCCTGCGCCTTTATTTTTTCGCGTAGAAGTTCAATCTCTTCGCGCAGCCGTTTCCGGCTTGATATCCAGTGCCATATTTTCATATTCTTCATATTCTTCCAATAATCATTACTTGCTTTTTTCTGCCCGACCTTGCTTTTGTGCTGTGCGCAGACTGGAATTGTGTGATGAAAACGGACAAAAGCGTAGAGACGCGATGTGTCGCGTCTCTATACAAATTTATGCCGTGTGCAGTAGTATAGCCCGGCGCAGTCTCCGGACTGCGCCGGGACGGGGTTATTCTTTCGCGTCTGCATCCGCCGCCGACAGACTTTCGAGTTCGCGGCGATGGGCGTCCACGGCTTGCACCCGCGCTTCGAAATCTTCGTGATGCTGGCGGTCGATGATGTGAATGAGGTCTTCGGTTGTGAGCGGCATGGAGAAGGTCGGCTCGTTGCCGAAGTGCGGCGTGTCGTCGATGTGCTTGAGGAACGCGGCCTTGATGACGAACTGCTTGCCCTGCGAGCCTTCGGGCATCTGGATGTCGTTGTGCAGGTGGGTAGTCATCTGGCGGATGACTTCCGTTTTCGTGTCGGCGGAGACGATGACGATCAGGGCTTGCTTCACGCCGGTGGGCCATCCGTGCACTACCTGAGCGGCGTTTTCGCCTCCCGACTGGTCGACTACGACGTGTATGAGATCGGAACTTAAGACGCGTACCGAGACTTCCGCCATTACCCTGGTAGCTTCCGTGCGGCTATGATGTCCGCCGTTTTCGCCGGGCAGCAGGAAGCCAAGATTGTGAATGTCTTCGGCCGTCAGGGTGCCGGCTGCATATTCTCCGTACGCCCAGAGCTTTACCTGGTGCAGGCACAGCCCGACGGTCGACTTGAGGAGTACGTTGCGATGCTCGCGATCCCGCGCCGAAGCCGCATTGGTACGGCATTTGGGTATCAGAATCTTCAACTGGCCGTAGTTATTGAGCAGTTCGGCGAGCAGGGCCTGCGGCAGCGTCCACTGTTTCTCCTGAATGAGGTCGACAAGGTTCCCGATGCTGCTGAACTGGTCGTCGATGTTGCCGTGCCACCGCCGGGCGCCGGCCAGGATGCCTTCCGAGATGTTACTCTGCACTACTGCGCCCAGTGCGAAGGCGAGCGTGACGCCGCTGCCGGCTGCCCATAGAAGTCCTCCGTCCGAAAGCGAGGATAATAACACGTCTGCACAGTCAAAAATCATGTTGACCGAATTGATTAAAATTTCTACTAAATTTCCCATAACATTTATAATTAAAGATTTAACATGCGTGACTTACTTGTTCTTGCGTGCATGGCCGGAAAAAATGCGCTGATTTTTGTTTTTATCTCCTGCGAGATAGCTTTTATCTCTTACGAGATGATTTTTATCTCCTGCGAGATAGCTTTTATCTCCTGCGAGATAGTTTTTATCTCCTGCGAGATGGTTCTTATCTCTTACGAGATAGTTTTTATCTCCTGCGAGGTAGTTTTTATCTCTTGCGAGATAGCTTTCATCTCTTGCGAGATAACTTTTATCTCTTGCGAGATGATTTTCATCTCCTGCGTGTTTTCCGGCATTTCCGCCTGTTTTTATTTTCTTATTCTTCGCGGCACAAATATATCATCTATTTTCATTGATAAATTATAAAAAACAATAAATCTTGTATATACTGTTACATTTTTTGCCGTTCTGCTATTTAAATAATAAAAAAAGGCGCCGTTCGGCATGGATATGCGTATTGTGTATCGCGTCAAAGGAAAGCCAAACGTTCCGCCTTACTCGTTGAGCGAAATCTGGATGCTGATGCCGTAATTGGAGTTTGACGTCGGGAAGGAAGTGCTGGAAACCAGCGGTTCGTTAATCTGGAGATCGTAGAAGGCGCGCAGCGTCACCTTTTTGCTGAAGGCGTAATCGGCCGAGAACTGCAGCATGTGGGAGATGCTGCCCTGCGTAGCCTGCGTGTATCCGTCCTCCAGCTTGCGGATGAGCGACAGGGCTTTGCGGTACGTGTAGTCCAGGCGCACGGTGAGGTCGTTGCTGAAATCGCCTTTTTTCTTCATCTTGAGGATTTTGTTAAATTCGGCATATTTATAGCCCAGGCTGAGGGTGATGTCGTCCGCAAACGCCTCCACCATCTGGTACGAAGTGACATTCAGGTTAATCGTCCGCGACTTTGAATACTTGGTTGCGGCCGTTATGTTGTTCGTGAGCGTGGCGTCAAGCCCGAGCAGGGGCGAGAAGCTCTCCGTCAGCGTCACGGCAGCGATTTCATAGCCCATGGAAGGCAGCGGCGCTCCGGTCTCGGTATTCTTCACATAGCCGAGATCGCCGCCTATTCCCGCGTTCACCCAGTTCAGGTAAGAGGTATAGCCGCCGACGCTGTACACGCCGCTGTAGCGGTGAGAGAGCGCCACGCTGCTGAAATAGCGCCGGACAGCCGGTATCTTTATCAGGCCGTCGTACGTGACGTTCCAGTTCGGGAGCAGGCTCGTCAGGGACGGGAACGCCGTAAGCCCGACCTTCGCCGGATCCCTGTTCGTATAAGCGGCGATAAAGGCCGGAATAAGGACATCGCCCGAATTGATGCCCGGGCTTCCGTATTGCGGATTATATCCCCCCTCGAGCGAGGGATACATCGTCCCGGCAAGGAATCCGGCGTCGGGATAGCGCGAGCCTTCGTACCGTCCGCTGATGCGCGAAGCCATCTTCTCGCGGTTATCCAGCAGCCGCTGGAATGCAGCGGTCTGATAGCCCTTGCGCGCGTCGCCCGAACCGGAGATGAGGCCGCCCAGGCCGATCGTCGTCATGGAAAAGTTCCCGCCCCTCGTCTCCGGCATTCCCTCGTACATGTACCGTATTTCCGTATCCCGCGAATCGACGTAATTGGCGGTGAGGCTTATCTTAAGTCCCGGCAGCGGTTCCAGCGCAGCCGTTCCCGACAGCGTCTTCGAAGCGTTGATCATAGCCGGCGTTATGTTGTCCTGGTTATAGACAAACCAGTGCTTGTCGGCAGCTTCGCTTATATACGAGCGGCGCACGTCGCCGAAGGCGAACCCCCATCCCGGAGCGCGTCCGGCAGCGGTCGATCCCTGCCCGAACCAGCTTCCTATCCCCGGCATGAATCCGGGAAGATACATCGCGTCCCGCAGCGAATACCGGATGCTGACGCGGCGTACCATCATCAGCGTGCGCGCGCTGTATTCCCCAAGCTTGTACAGAAAATCCTCCTCCCTCGGCGGAGCAGGCCTGATTGACAGTTTCAGGCTCACGCTGTCCCGGTTCGTTATGCGTATGCGGGCGTAGTCAAGCGCCTTGTACGAAACCTTGTACCGCTTCGTGCTGTCGTCCGTCCGGCGCGCATTGATCAGGACTTTCGTCGTCAGCATATTGTGCTGCACGATAATCCCGCTGTCGGGGCTTAGCGTGACCTCCATCTCCAGCGCTTTCCGCGCCTGCGCAGCTCTCCCGCCCTGCGCAGGCGCGGGAGCGGTCGCGTTGCTCTTCTGAATCACCTTCTTGAGATAATCGCTTTTGTTATACAGCGACAGAAGATTCAGCGAACTCTCAAAATCCACCACACGCTCGTTTTTAATCGAGTTTCCCATATCCGTTTCCGCGTCGACATACGCCCCTTTCTCCCAGTTATACGTCGCCTTGTAGCTGAGGCTCCCCGTCATCCAGTCCAGCGCCGGAATCTGCAGGAAGGGAATCGTATAAGAGGCCGTAAACGACTGGTCGTACAGAAGCGGCGTCCCAAGCTCGGCAATGCTCTTTTTGACGGAATCTTTCCATACCTGGTACTGATCCGGATTCAGCGCCTTGTTTACCTGCATGTAAGGCTCCTCAATCCGCGCATTCGTCGAAGAGGTAAGATCCAGCACAAGATTCGTCAGTACATTCCACCGTATCTCGAACGCCCTGTCCCAGAAGAAATTCTGACTGAACGAAACCGGGATGCCGCTCGCGTTACTCAGGTCGTTCAGGTCGCGCAGCTGTATTTCGTAATAATTGCGCGTCATCGAGTTTTGAATGCTCAGCGACGACGGCAGCCAGTAGAGTGCAAACTGTTTCAGATACTTGTTGTTTGCCTTCATCTTCGAAAACGGCGCCAGCGGCTTGATGTAGGGACTGTACGAATATCCCAGATTACCCTGGAAATTCTTCGTCGTTTCGTATGCCATCTCCGGATTCGTCTTTTTTTCCACATTCGAAGCATATCCCATTGAGAAATTGGCCGGGTCATAAGGCATCGGCGTCTTGCTCCGCACGTCGACACGCACATTATTGAGGGCAAACGCTTTCTTCGTCAGCACATCATTGGCAAAGTTGCGAATCGAATCTTTCCCGACGCTCGTCGCCTCGTTCCCGATGGATTCTTTCAGCAGAATGTCCTGGTCCAGCGGATTGTACTCCGGCGAAATGACCTCTTTCGAATAAGCATAATATAATGGGAGGCTCACTCTCGTCTTTTCCGGGAACAGCTTCCCAAGCTGAACGGTAGCCGCGATGCCGAACTGCGAAAAATCCTCCATGCTCCGTTCCGTCACCGACTGCTCCAGCCCGCCGAAGCCGGCCGTTTCGATATTTCCGCTCGCATTGACCGTCGCAAAATCGGAAATATTAAGATTCATATTCGTATTGGCCGCCCATCCGCCGGATTCGTCGAAATCGGTGACGCGCAACTCGTTCACCCACGCTTCGGCGCTCTTCACGTCCTTCGAGTTATTGCGTATACCGATCATGATAACCTGTACATCCGACAGGGTCGGGTTCCCCGCAACGCTCATCGTGTTACGGTTATTCTCCGGATCGTATTCGGAATAAACCGTGTTATACGTAACCCCGCTTCCTGCATTGCTTTTCGCGCGGTTACGGCTGAGTTTAAGGTCGGTAAGCGCATCCGTCTTAATATCCAGCATATTTTCGGCAGGCCACACTTCATTGCCCGATGTGCTTCCGAACGGCGTAAGGTTCAGCGGCGCCTCGTACTCGTAGTAATTGTTTTTATAATCCGTCCCGAAACGTATGAATACGGAAAGGTCGCTGTTCTGGAGGTTTGTCATGTCGTCAACCAGTTTCTCGGCATGAACAAACATCTGTATCCTCTTGTAGCGGCGCAGGTCGTAGCTTGTCGTCTTATAAATGGCGCGGGCGTCCTGCGAAGCAAGATCCGTGACTTTCAGCGACAGCGACTGTTCGTTCTGCTGGCGGATTTGCGGCTGGCTCGGGTCGGTTATGCGCGTAACTCCCGGAGGAAGTGCATACGGTATCGGCTCGCGGTCGCCGTTCTCTTCTATATTTACCGTTGATAGGGACAGGGAACCCGTAACCGAAGGGAGCGCGCCGGATTTATACAGCGCCTGTTCATACGGACGCCATTCGCCGCGTACGAGCGAGAATTTCCCGAAACGCAAAACGGTCGTCTCGCTGAACCCGGTCATGAACATGCGCATGAAGCGGATTGAACTGAAGTCACTGATCGTGCCGACCTTATTCCGAAATTCTTTGATCGGTATCTTAAACTGATACCAGGTAATATCTTCCCCTCCCCCTGTCCCGTTAGCCAGGGTTACGTTCGCCACACGCTTGTCGACAATATGATTCGTTCCGACCACCATATCCCCGGGACGGATAGAGACTCGGTACTGGAAGTATTTTTCATTTTCATTCAATGTGTTATCCTGATTAAAATCTTCCGCATCGGGAACCATTTTCGACGAAGTATCATACGTTTCCGGCGAATCGCCCGATTCCCTCGAATTGCCTTCCACGCCATTGTAACGCTTGTACCGGGTCAGGATGTCCGCGCGCTGACTGTCGTAGTCGGAACCGCGGAAATAATGGTAATCATCGCTGGCCGGGTCGTTCAGCGGAGAGAACGGATCGTTTTGCATTTGCAGAAGCACCTCCGGCGACAGTTTGCGCTGCAGCTTGTCAAGGAACTCGGCATACGCAGGGAAAGCCCCGCCCCGTTCTTCCGTCGAAGATATCCCGTTGAATCCCACGTCCTGGAGGACGCGCGCGCCGGCGCTGTTGTCAAAGGCATACACCGTGCTTTGCTGTTTGGGCACTTTACCCCAAACCGTCGTATCCACCTGCGATGCATCGCCGTTCACAGGCAAGCCGTTTTCGAAGAATTTCTTTTCGTCTTTAAGCACGTCCTCCGATACCTCGCCGAGGTTGAAGTACAAATCGCCGCCTTTATGGTTCGAATTATAGATAAACGGATCCATTATCCAAAATTCGATATATTGAATATTAGCCGCTTCAAAATCGGTCTGGTCGAGGTTTCGCATGATACCTCCCCAGCGTTTTTCGGGATTCGTCAACGTCCCGTCGCTGTTGATATTATCGGCATCCAGATTGTAGGGGCCACGCTCGTTCGGATAATAGGCCAGATTCAATACATTCAGAAAACTGTTTTCGTTATACAGCTGATCCCTGTTCGGGAACAGTTCCCTTATCTGGACGGCGCGCACAAGGTGGTTCGACAAATCATCGTTGCTTATATACGAAGGCCGGAGGGACGAATTTCTGCGCGTAAACAGTCCGTCGATATAGTACCAAGCCAACAGCGCACGGTTCTTTCCGTATTCGATATTATTCGTAAGGCTTGCTTCGGGAAACATGGCGGTAGCCTTGTTGTCGTCGAACGGCACACTCGCATAATTCCAGAAATAAGGATTAAGCAAGTCGATCTCGCTTTGCGTAGATTCGAAATCATCAAGATACGAGAACCTGCCGGTATATTTGTTCTGGTAATGGCCGGCGATCAGGTGCGCGAATTCGGCCCTGACGGAAAACGTACTGGGTTGTGTAAGCGCAAGCAGCGGCAACTTGTCGAACATGTTCGTAAGCCACTGGCTCTGGCCTTTATAATCTAAATTAAATCCCCAAAGCGTATTTTTCACCGACTCATCTCCAAATGAAGTTTTCGTCGTCAATGGCATTTCCGATAAGTGCATGATGGTTGCGCCCATATTGAAATCTTTCGAAAACTCATAGTTCAGTTCCGTCCCGAACATGGTTTTCCTTTGCGTGTTGAAGGTGGACTGGTTTTCAAGCGCAACATCAATGGATGCATTACTCGACAAAAGATTTTCATTCAGTATGGTCACCGTCCCGGAACTGTAATTCACGATATAATCTACATTTTCCATAAGAATGATACCGTTGGCCCTGACAATAACCGAGCCTCTCGCCACATTCGAAGCGTTGAGCCGTATGGTGCCGGAAGTCGAACCGGTGTATTGTCCGCGTATCAGAAATTTATTCTTCTCCGCAATCTGTCGTGCGACGGTCAGCGTCGAATCGTATAATTCCTGATAAACATATTTGTCTGCAATTTCGTCATTCCCTATTTTTTCGCGCAGATGCGAGCCGAAGGGCTCGACTACGGGGAAAATAATCCGCCCGTTAATTGACCGGATGGTGTAGCCTTCGACAAAATCGAAAAAACCGTCTCCGCTCGCATCCCCGTTACGAACCACCTCGTTATTGGAGTTCAGGCGGTCCAGATTCATCACTTTAAGAAGCATCTGCCCCTTTATATCTCCTTCGGGAATCGCATAAACGTATGAGCCTGCCGTATCGCTCCGGTAAACAATGTCGAGCCTGAATTTCTGCTTTTGTATCGAATTTCCATTGAGGTAATAAATGTTTTTCATCATCAGGTCCCAGACCGGCATCGACGGTGACAGAGAAGTCCCTTTCAGCATTTTCAGGTATAAGCAGTTGCTGGAGTTTTCATTATTGTCGCTCGAAAACTCTCCCACCTGATATACCGTTCCGTTATAAGTATATTCGAAAGCGACGGCAAGCACTTCGTCCGTCTGCAGCGAGGTATTCAGGGAGATGTATCCGAGCTGCAAATTCAGCGTATATTCCGTCGGCGACAACAAACGGGCGCTTTCAATTTTCTCGTAATCCCGCCCGCCTTCCAAAAAGCCGTCTAACGTTTGTGTGACGGAACTGATATTGCGTGCGCCGGGATAATTGGCAACAATTGTACGGTATAGCGTATTGGCTTCATTATAGGGAATCTTTTCATTCCCGGAAGGGGAGAACTGCGGATTACTTATATGCTCCTGTTCGCCGAGGTCGGAGAAAGCCACGATATTACGCGCCTGCCCGTAATTGCTGCTTTTGTTTGTTATCCAGACTTCCACGCGGTTGATGGCAACGGCGGAAGATATATACGGCAGCTTGGACATGGCCTTATCGTAAGTGTCGCGGAAATAATGCGCAAGAAAGTAATGATGGTTTTCGTCATATTTGTCGACCGGTATTTCAAAATCGGTCATCTGCGAGCCGCCTTTTGAAGAGATACTCCTCGAATCGGATTCCTGTTGTGCGATAAGCGCTTTCACCCGCAGTTTGCCGAACTGCAGATCCGTTTTAATGCCGAACAGCGCCGCTCCGCCACGTATCAGGGAGTTATTGGTCGTCATACTCACATTTCCGCCTTCCAGTGATTTGATAATTTCATCCTCCTCGCCCTGATATGCAAGTCGCAGTTGCGATGCATCATAATCAAACATCGCCCCGGTATTATAATCCATGTTAAAGTTAATCTTTGTCCCGACTGAGGCGCGCGCAACCATCTGCACATCCGTATCGAAATTAAAAAATGTACGGCTGCGCGATTTTTCCGGTAACGACGGATTGTCTGTTTTACTCGTTTTAAATCCGAGGTCAATCCCAAGCGAACCTTGCGTCCGAAGCCGGACGCCTCCGGGACCAAACAGCTTATCGGCAGGGCCGATGTCAAACTGCATATCCATCAGGTTGAACTGGTTCGCCCCTTTCCCGTCCGCCCCCAAACTGTCGAGGGTAGCCCGGTTTCGTTCATAAAAATAGCGATTCAGCGATTGTTTAAAGGTGTATTTCTGATATTCCTCCGGCGTCATAAGCAACGGAGCGCCCAGTTCCATATCCCCTATCTTCGAACGTAAAAGATAAGAACCCGATCTCAAATCATATTCAAATTCCGTTTTTAGATTTTCCGGATCTCGAAGGTCGGACGCGGAATTTTTATCAAGGTCTTCATATTCTTCGGGAACCGTTTTCTTTACGGGAATACGCGGTTTTGCAACCGTATCGTCCGGCATGACAAACTCCGGTGCGGCCGGCTGAAAACCGGCATATTCGGCATTAAGCGCCAATATACCCGATAAACAGACAATAACCGTCGTGATATATTTGATTCCCCTTTTCATTAAATGCTGTTACTGTGATTTAATACATTTTTCAGAGCATCTTCAGTGCATCTTTTATCACCTGCTCGACGGTTATTACCGGCGATTTCTTTAATATGGAAATAACCGCTTTCTGCGACGCCGCTTTCTGGAAACCGAGCATCACAAGCGCGGCCACAGCCCCTTCCGCCGTATCCGAACGCTCTTTCGTCGCATACCGATTCTTCTCGCTCATGCTTTCTACCGGTCTCACTTTGTTTTTCAAATCGACCACGATGCGCTGGGCGGTTTTACTTCCTATACCCTTTATGGTGGTGAGGCTGACGTCGTCTCCCGATGCAATGACATTGATCAGATCGGTCGGCTGCAACGACGACAGTATCATACGTGCAGTATTGGGGCCGACTCCGGAAACGGACGTAAGCAACAGGAAAAGCTCGCGTTCCTCGCGGGTTGCGAAACCAAACAGTATATGCGCATCCTCGCGGATAATCTCATACACATATATTTTCCCCTCTTTACGACCGTTAAAGGCGCTATAGGTAGTAAGTGATATGTTTATTTCATAACCTATCCCGCTACATTCCATCACCATTTGCGCAGGTGACAACTCAGCGATCTCGCCTCTTATATATCCTATCATATTTAACGTAATTAGATAATAATACTAAAATATAACGTGAAAAATAATAAAAACGTATATTTTTTATACGGAAATTTGCCCCGTCCGTTTAATGATTGTATATGCGACTAATTATCAGCGCCTCCAGAAGCCGGGCAATAAAAGAGTCAGGACGGTAAATATTTCCAGGCGCCCGACCATCATAATAAATGAAATATACCACTTTGATACGGAAGATATGCCGGACAAATGGCCGTCGGCAAGCGCCCCCAACGACAGCCCCACATTACTGACGGCAGATACGGACGTAGCGAGCGCTTCGTCAAATGTCAACCCGTTTATTAACAGGAACAGCCAACTGAAACTTATCAGCAGGAAATACACCAGCGCAAATATATGCACCCGATAAATAACATCATGCGAGATCGGTCGGCCATTCGCCCGTACGGGCAGTATAGCCGAAGGATGCGTCTGCTTGCGAAACTCATTAAGCATATTCTTTGTAAGGATTAAGGCGCGCCCCATTTTCAATCCCCCACTCGTAGACCCCCCGCAGCCGCAGACCAGCATCAGGAAAACGGCAATCAACCGGTAAAATTCTCCCCAGCGAACATATTCGGAAGTCGTAAAACCGGTAGTAGTCGTTAATGATATGACCTGGAAAGCGCCTTTGCGTATCGTATTTTCAATGTCATGAAAACCCGTTTCAAGGTCGTTATAAAAAAGCCAGCCTGCTGTTATCGCTATAAAAATGAGGATATACAGCAGATACCACCGCGTTTCCTCATCGTTGCGGAATTGTTTGAAATCACCTTTCAAAGCGAAGAAAAAAAGCGGCAGTTTCATCCCTCCCAAACACATGCCGATCATTATAACGTAGTCGACATAAGGCGAGTTCCAATAGGCAATGCTTGCATTCCGGGTCGAATGTCCTCCGGTCGATATACTCGCCATGGCATGACTCAACGCATCGTAAAAATCCATCGGGCCGATCCACAAGAAAAGGGTAATCAGCAGCGTCAATAAAACATAAATGCTCGAAAGGCGTTTCGCCACCTGTGTTACGCGGGGACGGAACCGCTCGTGTGAAAAGCCCGTGGTCTCCGCATCAAAAAGCTGCGACGCGCTACCTCCGAACATTGGCAATAGTGCAACCGTGAAAACAACCATCCCGATACCGCCCTGCCATTGCATCAAAGTTCGCCAGAACAAAATGCCGTGCGGCAACGATTCGATATCGTCCAGCACCGTCATGCCTGTCGTAGTAAAACCAGACATGGTTTCCAGGTATGCATCTGTAATATTATCAATGTATCCTCCCAAGTAAAAAGGCGTCATCCCGAAAAACGACAATATCGTCCAGGTAAGCGTCACGGCCAGCATCCCTTCGCGCCTGCCGGCATGATATTCATTCGCTTTGCGCCCGGCGACAAAAAGCAAAACACCTGCGCCGAACATAATACCCGACGAGATTAAAAAAGGCCTCCCGTCCTCCCCTCCGTAAACGAACGCGACGCCGGTCGCGATAAGCATGAATATTGTTTCGAGGATAAGGATGGAGCCTAATATCTTTATAATATACGAGACGTTTATACGCATAATTTTATTCCGGGACTTTTTTATGCCGCTAATTGAAATAATCTTCCAGTTTCCGCATTGCGGACTCAAGACAAAAAATGACCACATGGTCATGAGCCTGAATCTGGGTTTCCCCGTCTACGATCATCGACTCCCCGCTTCGGATAAGCCCTCCTAACGTCATGCCTTTCGGAAGATGCAAGTCGCGCACTTTTTTTTGCGTTATTTTCGAACCCGGACGCGCAATCAACTCCGCCACATCCGCATTTGCAAAAGTAAGGCATTTCACCGTAGAGACGTCGGCGTCCAGGAGGAACTGATAGATATGGCTCGCCGCAATCAGTTTTTTGTTGATAACGGAGCCGATATCCAGTTTCTCGGCCATTGGGATGTAATCAATATTCTCCACCTGCGCGATAGTCTTTATCACCCCAAAACGTTTGGCCGCAAGGCATGCCAGAATATTGGTGCCGGAATTTTCCGTAAGCGCAACGAACGCTTCCGTATCCTGAATGCCTTCCTGCATCAGTAAATCGGTATCGCGGCCATCCCCGTTTATGATAAGCACGTTATCAGGCACCTGTTCGGATACGCGGATGCTTTTTTCTTTCAATGTCTCAATAATCTTTATATGTATGTTCCCCGGTAAATACTGGGATGTGCGGACTGCTATACGGCTACCTCCCATTATCAGCGCCTTTTTTACCTCCCGGTCGGACTTGCCAGCCTGTTTCCGTATTTCCTCTATATGCTCTTTCCTGGAAGTGAAAAATACAATGTCGCCGGCAACGATGCGGTCGCTACCGTACGGTATGATTGTATCGTTGCCGCGCTTGATCGCTACAACATGATAAAACTTGTTGCTATTGCTTGTCAGCTCCATCAGGTATTTGTTCACGATAGGTGCGTTCTCGCGTACCTTTATGCCGAGAAGGATCAACGCTCCGCCTAACAGATCCCAATACTGGCGCGTCCAGGGACGCCTTATGTCCGAAACGATTTCTTTGGCGGCAAGCATCTCGGGATAGATCATGGAATTTATACCCAGATTGGAAAAAAACTCCTTGTTTTTGGGCAACAGGTATTCGTAATTATTGATACGCGCAAAAGTCTTGCCGGCGCCCATCTTCGCAGCCAGCATACAAGCGGTTATATTGGTCGTTTCCTCAGGCGTCACGCTGATAAACAGATCCATTCGGCTCACGCCCGCTTCTTCCAAGGCATTAAGCGAAGTCGGGGAGCCGGTAACCGGTAAGATCTCCATGCCGGAATAGGTAAAGGCAAGTTTATCTTCGTCGGGATCCATCAGGATAATATCGTGCTTTTCCTTCGAAAGCATCTTCGCCAAGTGTGTCCCGACCTCTCCGGCCCCTGCGATTAATATTTTCATTTATATTCAGATAATAATGTTATGATAGCGTTTCACAAAATTATGTCGCATGAAGTATAATTCATCCGGCAAACCTCGACGGTCGTCGCCATAATTGCCTTATAGATGCTTTCCGCATCCATGCCGCATATTTTGAAAAGTTCGGCAATAGTTCCGTGCCCGATAAATTCATCCGGTATCCCGATACGCTTTACCTTAGGCGTATAGCCGTTTTCCGTCATAAATTCGGCGACGACGCTCCCAAGTCCACCGGCGCGCACGCCGTTCTCAACCGTAATAATGTTTTTGAAACGCCTGCCCACTTCGTGCAGGATCGCTTCATCGACCGGTTTCAAGTAAATCATGTCATAATGAGCCACGGAAGGCGCGTCGCCTTCTATCATTTCTATCGCTTTCCGCACCTCGTTACCGACTGGGCCGATCGAAAGGATAGCCACATCCTTTCCGTCGCGCAATTTGCGCCCCTTCCCTATCGGGAGTATTTTAAATGGCTGCCGCCAGTCGGAAAGTTCGCCCTTCCCGCGGGGATAACGAATTACGAACGTCCCGGCGCCTTCCTGATAACCGGTATACATCAAGTTCCGCAAATCCACCTCGTTTACCGGGGATGCAATGGTGAGATTCGGTATGGGACGCATGTAGGCAAGGTCGAACACGCCGTGATGCGTAACCCCGTCTTCACCGACAAGCCCCGCCCGGTCTAGGCAGAAGACTACGTGAAGCTTCTGTAGCGCCGTGTCGTGAATAACTTCGTCATAAGCCCTTTGCATAAACGACGAATAGATATTGCAAAATGGAATCATGCCTTCTTTGGCCAGCCCCGCGGAAAACGTAACGGCATGGCCTTCGGCTATTCCCACATCGAACGTTCGTTCCGGGAACCGTTTCATCATAAAGCACATGGAACAACCCGTAGGCATGGCCGGCGTCACTCCAACGATCCGTTCATCCCGTTCGGCAAGTTCCGTCAACGTATGCCCGAACACATCCTGATACAGCTGCGGCTGATTTAGATCGACAGTGATCATCCGTTTCCCCGTTTCCTTATTGAATTTCCCCGGCGCATGCCACTCCGTAGCCGAATCCTCGGCAGGCTTAAACCCTTTTCCCTTCAACGTCTTTATATGAAGCAGCTTAGGCCCTTTCATCTCTTTTATATCATTCAGTTTCCGGACGAGATCCAATACATTATGCCCGTCTACCGGACCGAAATAGCGTATACTGAAGCCTTCGAACAGGTTATGTTGTTTCGAGATCAACGCTTTCAGGCTGTTGTTAAACCGCAGGATGCTTTCGCGCCGGTCTTCCGTTATCAGGTTCACCTTGCGCATCATGCGGTACAGGTCATAACGTACCTTATTATATGTCTGGCTTGTCGTTATGTCAACCAAGTAACGGCTGATCCCTCCGACATTATGATCTATCGCCATATCATTGTCATTCAGTATAATAAGCAGATTGTTCGGATTATTCGACGCATTGTTAAGACCTTCGAACGCCAACCCTCCCGTCATCGAGCCGTCGCCTATGACGGCAACCACATGGCGGTCGTCGTCATGTTGCAATTCAAACGCGGTGGATATTCCCAAAGCCGCCGATATCGAATTGGAGGCATGGCCTGCAATAAAAGCGTCATATTCACTCTCCGACGGATTCGGGAAGCCGCTAATTCCTCCCAGTTTACGGAGCGTGTCGAACCGTTGACGCCTCCCGGTCAGTATCTTATGCCCGTAAGCCTGATGACCGACATCCCACACGATACGGTCAAAAGGTGTATTAAAAACATAATGAAGCGCCACCGTCAGTTCCACCGTACCCAGACTGGCCGCTAGGTGACCCGGATTGCGCGACAGCTCATCAATAATAAACTGCCGCAGTTCCGAACAGACACCTGTCAGAAGCTCCGGGGCAAGCCGCCTCAAATCCGCCGGCGTATCAATACTGTCCAGCAGGCCTTTGTTCTCACTCATTATAATATCAGTCACCTCCGTCGATTATCTGTTATTTGGACTGCAAAGTTACAATATATTTACTCTTCACCATTTGAACCGTTTGAGCGGAAAATTTCCAAAATTCTTTCCCTGCCGAGGCCGGTAATCGCCTGTATCTGCTCTATGGTGAGACTGTTACGCCTGCAGTTGAGCACAAAGCCGGTTAAACTTTCCGCTCTGCCTTCCTCCCGGCCTTTTGCCAGACCTTCTGCCAGACCTTCTACCTTGCCTTCTGCCCGGCCTTCCAGCTTACCTCCGAGTATAAGGGATTTTTGGATGCGGATCGAATCCCAGTATCTGTCGTAGGCATACAATTCCGCTTCCGTGAAGGCGCCCTCCTCGCATATATCAAGCGCACGACTGATCTTTTCGTTCTCCTTCAATTCGGCGGGTACGACGTATAGCTTTTCCTCCACTTCCTTTAAGAAGCGAAGCCACAATACCGCCATTCGGCGATCTGACCATGTCTCCGCACGGAACTTGGGCAGTTCCACCATGACAAACTCCAGTCCCTTGATGACCTCGTCCGGGTTCTTTTCGTTCACGATACGGTAGTGGTGATAAAACTCCGGTGTCTTGTCGTCAAATGCTTCGTTAAGTATTGCCAGAGCGTATACCGGCTGTAACAGATGATACTCCTCGTTTTTGTCCAATTGCCTCACGTAGGCTTTCGAGGCGTTGAATACCATCCGGCTGGTAAAGGAGTTGTCCCACAGCATCTGCATCTCCACGATGAACTGACGCCCGAAGTTGTCCCTGCAGCGGACGTCCACGATGGAGTCTTTCTTCAGAGGGTTGTCCGGTACCTGCTCCACCGCGAGATACTCCAGGCTTTCTATTTGCTGATTCTCATCCAGCGGCATCAGTGCATTAAGGAAACTCATCAGCAGGTCAGGATGTTCACCGAAGATGCGTTTGAACGTCAAATCGTTTTTTGGGTCAAGATAATGCGCCATAATTATAGATTGTTAAAAATATCCCACAAAGATAGATGAAATAATCAAATTACACACGGACGGGTGAAAAATTCTTTCGGAATTTATAGAAAAAAGATCTGTCTTTTCTGTATTCCTGCCAAAAGTATAATTTCGATTAATGGTGATTGTGATGATAATTTATTCAAACAATCACAACGTACCTTATTATACTCAAAAAGAAATCTTTTCTGTCCAAGCGCAGGTGGAGCGTGAATTACAGGGAACTCATTTAAAAGTTTACGCATAATGTTTATATATCTCAGTTGATAAAAATGTGTCTGCAACAGGTGATTCGCTGTTTTCAACGAACGGATTTCCGACGTCGGAAGACGAATTATTGACTTCAGAAACTGAAATGTTGAAGTCAGAAACCGAAATGTTGAAGTCAACAATTGGGCGGTTGATGCCGGAAAATGAATCGCCGACGCCGGATATACTTTTAAAAGACCATACACAAACGTCGGCAGATATATCGCTTCTTTTTGAAAAATAAAATAAAAACATGGAAAAATAGCGCTACAGACTAAAAAAAATAATTATATCTTTGTGCACCAAAACAACCGTCTATGATCGTAGCACGACAAAAGAGAAAAGAGAACATTGTTGAATACCTGATCTATATGTGGCAGGTAGAAGACCTGATACGCGCCTGTCATCTTAATATGGACGAGATCGAATCCTGCGTGATCTCACAATATGATCAGCCGGAAAATACGAAACGGGAGATTCGTCAGTGGTATCAGGATCTGATTGATATGATGCGCATCGAAGGGGTAACGGAAAAGAGACATATCCGTATCAATAAGAATATTGTTGCCGAACTGACTGACCTGCACCTGCGATTATTAAAATCTTCGCGGGAAACCGTTTATGGTTCGCTTTATTACAAGGCCTTGCCGGCTATCGTACAACTTCGCTCCAAATCCGGAGGGGAAGAAATAAGCGAGATAGAAACTTGTTTTACCGCTATTTACGGATATCTTATGCTGAAAATGCAGAAGAAAGAAATAAGCGCGGATACAATAGACGGTATTAAACGGATAAGCAATTTACTGGCTTTTCTGGCAGCCCGGTTTTATGAGGAAGAAACGTCACCGGAATCTTTTAAAGAATAACAAAATGTTCAGACTGATAACAACAGGATATTTTTATGCAGACGGCGGAGCTATGTTCGGCGCAATACCTAAAGTAACCTGGAGCCGCAGCTACCCTGTTAACGAACGTAACCTGTGCGTACTGGCCATGCATGCCGGGATTGTCAAAACTGACGACGGACATATTATAATCGTTGATCCCGGCGTCGGACAGGATCAGTTGAAAGATACTCCCGCTATTTACTATCGGTTTTACGATACGATAGATATATGTGAAGCATTGCAGCAAACAGGACTAGCGCCGGAAGACGTTACGGACGTCATTTTCACTCACCTGCATTTTGACCATTGCGGAGCGGCTGTCCGAAAAAATGCAAACGGGATTCCCGAACCGATTTTTCCAAATGCCGTTCATTGGGCGAGCCGCGCACAATATGAATGTGAACGGAATCCGCATCCGCTCGAAGCATATTCTTTTTTACCCAAGAACACCGATATACTCGAAAAAGCGGGATTGCTGCGCCTCGTCGAAGCTACAACAGAACCTTTCGACGGTTTACGGATACAGTTATACGATGGACATACGCTCGGCCAAATCGCGGCTTTCGTGAAGGCTGCCGGTTACGCGGCAAAAGGCAACGCTTCAACCATTGTCTTTCCAGGCGATATCATCCCCCTTGCTTCACACATTGTGCCGGAACGCATTTCCGCTTACGACCTGCATCCCACCCTCTCCTATAACGGAAAAATCGAACTGCTTGAAAAAGCGTCTTCAACCGGCAGCATACTCGTATACTTCCATGACGCTTATATCCCCTGCTCAACCATTAAAAAAGTCGGTTCTTCATATAAAATCGATAAAAAAATCGACTTATAGAAATTTTTATTGTACTTTCGCGAATTATTAACAATATCGGCGAGTTATCAACACGTCCGGCAAGTTCGCCGGAAAAGTGTCTATTTTTGCATACGAAAATTAATGATGTGCAACAAAAACAGTCTTTTCAATAGTACGACAACACATTAGCAATTAAACTGTTAATAACTAATTATTTTAAAATAGATGGGTAAAATTATCGCTTTGGCAAATCAAAAAGGAGGAGTGGGCAAAACCACTACAACGATTAATCTGGCAGCTTCACTGGCTGCACTTGAGAAGAAAGTACTGGTCGTCGATGCAGACCCGCAGGCAAATGCCTCGTCCGGTTTCGGACTGGAAATAAATTCTCTTAAACATTCCATCTACGAAAGTCTGATAAACAACGTAGAGCCGGAGGTTGCTATCGTACATTCGGAGATGAGTAACTTGGATATATTTCCGTCACATATCGACTTGGTCGGAGCTGAAATCGAAATGCTTAACCTCGACAAACGCGAACATATACTGCGCAGTCTGCTTCTGCCATTAAAGGAAAAATACGATTATATACTGATCGACTGTTCTCCTTCGTTAGGCCTGATAACCGTCAACGCGCTTACGGCCGCCGACTCTGTTATCATTCCGTTCCAGTGCGAATATTTCGCCCTCGAAGGGATAAGCAAACTGTTGAATACGATTAAGATTATCAAGTCCAAACTTAACCCTCCGCTTGAAATAGAAGGTTTTCTGATTACGATGTACGATGCACGCCTGCGTGTAGCAAACCAATATTATGAAGAAATAAAGCGGCTGTTCCGGGATCTGGTGTTCACAACAGTCATTCAACGTAACATAAAATTAGTCGAAGCCGCAGGATCGGGCAAACCGGCTATCCTCTATGAGGTAGATTCCAAAGGTGCGGTAAACCATATGCAGCTCGCAAAAGAATTAATAGAAAAAGAATCAAAAAGATAAATATGGCAACGAAAAGGAAACCTATCGGACGCGGGTTGGAAGCGCTTCTTACAAGCGACGGGCTTAATACAAGCGGTTCGTCATCGCTTAACGAGATTGAACTGAGTAAGATCGAGCCTAACCCGAACCAGCCGCGTACCGTTTTTGAAGAAGAAACTCTCGGCGAACTTGCCGTATCCATACGCAATTTCGGCGTGATACAGCCGATAACTTTGAAAGAAACGGACGACGAACGATATATAATCATCTGCGGCGAACGCCGGTACCGTGCGGCAAAGATGGCCGGGCTGGAACGCATACCGGCTTATATAAAGACTGCCGACGACGAGAATATCATGGAAATGGCATTACTCGAAAATATTCAGCGTGAAGACCTTAACGCAATAGAAATGGCGCTTGCCTATCAAAAACTGCTCGACAATTCGGGACAGACACAGGAACAGTTGAGCGAACGCGTTGGAAAAAAACGGACGACGATCTCCAATTACTTGCGCCTGCTCAAACTGCCCGCCGAAATACAGGTCTGCATAAAAAACAAATCCATTGACATGGGGCACGCGCGGGCATTATTGTCTATCGAAGACCCGGAAATACAACTTGCGCTGAATGACCGGATACTGAAAGAAGGCTTGTCCGTCCGCAGTGTGGAAGAAATAGCCAGACACGTTAACGAAACAGGGACATATACCGATAAAAAAACAAATAAGACACACGGGAACAAACTGCCCGAAGAATTTAAAATCCTCAAGGAACATCTCTCCAAATTCTTCGATACAAAAGTACAGTTGAGTTATAATACCGACGGGAAAGGTAAAATAACAATTCCCTTCGATTCCGATGAAAAATTGACGTCTATTATGAGTACGTTGGACCGAATTAAATAGATATGTGTAAGGGAAGATTTTTAAAACATGCCTGCATTGTTATATCGGCCGTATGCTTCTTTTTATCAAGCATTACCGGGATAATATATGCCCAGGATACAATCCCTCGAATAAATTCCACGTTTTTCTTAAACGACAGCATCGTCACAACGCACGACTATGATATTACAGGCAACGATTCTACGTTTTTCCACGAGGACGACAGTTCGTCCGTCATCCTTTCGGATTCGGCCATAACGGCTATCATTAAAGAAAACGAACAAGACATAGCGCTCAAAGATGCGACTTCATTCAAACCCAATCCCAAAACGGCCTATATCATGGCGGCAATATTCCCGGGATTCGGACAGGCTTACAACCGCCAGTACTGGAAATTGCCGATCGTTTACGGAGGTTTCGTCGGTTTCATTTACGCCATAACATGGAACAATAAAAACCTTCAGGATTACAGCCGGGCTTATTTTGACATAAGGAGAGATTACGACAATTATATCAAAAATCCCGCAGGCAGCGATCCCGAAAGCTGGAGTCAGAGCTGGAAAGATTTTATCGGCGCAAACAGAGATCCGGCGTCCTATCTGACCAACACAAACTTTCACAACCAACTGAAATCGGGTAAAGACTTTTACCGTCGTTACCGGGATTTAAGCATTATATTAAGCGTGGCATTTTACTTCATTTGCATTGCAGATTCCTATGTAGACGCACAAATGTTCGAGTTCGACATCTCGCCGGACTTATCTTTCCATGTAATGCCGGAGATATGTCCGTCCACTATATGCAATCCCCGGAGTTTCGGGCTGAATATATGTATGACTTTTTAAAACCAGATATTATGGAAATAAGACGGAATTTTATTTTAATATCATTGATTCTTGTTCCGTTTATCACAACGATAGCGCAACAAAATGGGGAGAATGTAAATGATACCACGCCCGGCCTCCGGCTGTATGATTCAATCATCGGCTTTTTACCCGAAAGCCTTGACGCCGATATGCACAAGCTTCTTGAGGACTGGCATGCCAAGCATTTTTCGAAACCGGAAGATTTCTGCGAAGATGAAAATGAGAATCCGTATTTCCCCGATTCGATATATAAATTAAGGATGAAGAAGATGCCTTGCATCGTACCGATGACCTATAACGAATCCGTACGTAAATGCATCAACCTGTATACCGAACGCCGGCGTAATGTAGTACGCTTCATGATGGGGATGGCCGATTATTATTTCCCGATGATTGAGCAAACGCTCGACGCCAACAATCTGCCTCTCGAATTGAAATACCTGGCCGTAGTCGAAAGCGCCCTCAACCCGACAGCCCATTCGCGCGTAGGAGCCAGCGGATTATGGCAGTTCATGTTGCCTACGGGCAAAGTTTACGGCCTGAAAATAAACAGCCTCATCGACGAACGCCTCGACCCGGAAAAATCGACTGAAGCCGCCTGCCGGTATTTTAAAGAGATGTACGAACTGTACGGCGACTGGCACCTGGTACTTGCTGCCTATAATTGCGGTCCCGGAAATGTGAATAAGGCGATACGCCGTTCGGGCGGACAAACCGACTTTTGGAAAATATTCCCTTACCTGCCACGTGAAACGCGCTCTTATGTTCCGTTATTCATCGCCGTCGCTTATGTGATGACCTATCACTGTGAACATAATATCTGCCCCATACGCGCCGATTTCTCCGTGGCGACCGACACGCTGATGGTCGAACGCGCGCTTCACTTCGAACAAATTGCCGACATCCTGCAAATGGATAAAGAGGCCATACGTTTTTATAATCCGCAATATAAGCGGGAGATTATACCGGGAAACATACAGCCTTCGGTCTTGCGTTTACCCGTCGACCGGGCTTTTTACTTTATCGAAAAGGAAGATACTTTGTATGCACATCGCATGGACGAACTGCTCGCTCACTGTACCCCCGTCAACGCCGACGAACCGGAAAAGCGTAAAGAAAAAATAACGCATACCGTGCAGACCGGGGAAAATGTTTATACAATCGCCAATTTATACGGGGTGACGGCACAGAATCTGCGAAAATGGAACGGAATAAGCGGTTCGCGCGTTGCGAAAGGACGTAAACTGAATATTTTTATTGATAACGGCGGACTCGCTTTTGCCGCAAAAAATACCGGGACAACAAAGGAGGTTGCAAAAGAAATTTCCGAAGCCGCCGTCAAAAGCGCGGAAACGCAACAGGGCTATATATCTTATAAAGTAAAATCCGGTGATTCGCTTTACGCCATCGCACAAAAATATCCCGGAGTAACCATAAAACGCCTTCAGGAAATCAACGGATTAAAAAACTCGAATCTGCGTATCGGTCAGATATTAAAAATCCCGCAAGGATAAAAAGGAGCCTGAAATATTATGAACGAGAAAAACCGGAGGGAACAGGAACTGCAGTTGATGAAAGGCGAATTAATGATTCAGGAAGAGTTTGAATCTCTTATGAGCGAATACCTGAGTTCCAATCATCGTCGCAAAGTAGAACGCATAACGAAAGCGTTCAACTTTGCCAAACAGGCGCATGCCGGAGTCAAACGCCGCGACGGAGACCCTTACATCATGCATCCTATTGCCGTCGCGCGCATCGTGTGCGGGGAAATGGGACTCGGTTCAACATCGATCTGTTCCGCACTGCTCCACGACGTCGTCGAAGATACGGAATATGAAGTAAAGGACATTGCCAACATGTTCAACAACAAAATCGCACAGCTGGTAGACGGGTTGACAAAGATCTCCGGCGATATATTCGCCGACAAGGATTCCAAACAGGCTGAAAACTTCAGGAAACTGCTCCTCACTATGAGCAGCGACATACGCGTTATCCTGATAAAAATGGCCGACCGCCTGCACAACATGCGCACGTTAGGCGCCATGCGGACGGACAAGCAGTTTAAGATTGCCGGCGAAACCATGTTCATCTACGCGCCGCTGGCTCACCGGTTAGGATTGTTTGCAATCAAAACGGAACTCGAAGACTTGAGCTTCAAATACGAGCATCCCGAAGATTTCCGGATAATAAACGAGAAACTGATAAACACGGAAGAATCGCGCCGGAGGCTGTTCGACAACTTTGCCAGGCCCGTACGTAAACGGCTGCAGGAGCTTGACCTGACGTACGAGATGAAAGCCCGCGTAAAGTCCGCCTATTCGATATGGAACAAGATGAGCACAAAAAGCGTTCCCTTCGAAGACATATACGACATTTTTGCCATACGCATCATATTCCGGCCGACGGGCGATGTGGACGAAAAGAACCTGTGCTGGGACATCTACGCTGCAATAACGGACATTTACCGTACCCGCCCCGACCGCCTTCGCGACTGGGTGAGCCGGCCAAAGGCCAACGGTTATCAAGCCCTTCACCTTACCGTGATGGGGCCTGACGGCCAGTGGATCGAAATTCAAATACGCAGCAAACGCATGGATGAAATCGACGAAAAAGGATTTGCCGCTCACTGGAAATATAAGGAAAATAATGTGGAGGAAGATACGGAACTCGACAAATGGCTACAGACCATCACCGAGATTCTCGAAAATCCCAATCCCAATACGCTTGATTTTCTGGATACGATAAAGATGAACCTTTTCTCGTCCGAGATTTTCGTCTTTACGCCCAAAGGCGAGCTAAAAACCTTGCCGAAAGGAGCTACCGCCCTCGATTTTGCATACGATCTGCATACCGATATAGGGGATACCTGCATCGGGGCAAAAATAAATCATCACCTGACGCCGCTGAGCCACAAGCTCGAAAGCGGAGATCAGGTTGAAATACTGACCTCAAAATCCCAGCATCCGAACATTGAATGGCTGAACTACGTCACTACGGCAAAAGCCCGGACAAAAATAGAATCTGTACTTCGGCGCGAAAGGAAAGAAGCGGCCAACGCCGGCAAAAGAAAGGTTATGGACGCCTTAAGGAAAGCGACTCTCGAACCGACGCAATCGTACCTTGATAAACTGACTACGTATTTCGGCTTTTCCAAACGCGAAGATTTTTACTACGCCGTCGAAAAAGGCGATGTGACGATTCCGGAAAACGTACGGAAACTGCTCAAAGAGAAAAACGGCAATGTAATCCTGAAATATGTAAAGAAAGCATTCGGAGTAGGCAAGAAAAAGCCGCTGATCATAACGCCCTCCGGTACGCCGCCCGAAAAGCCGGTGTTCGACAAGACGCGGCCTTACGAACTGAGGGAAGAATCTTTCCGGCGCAACTACGTCGTTGCAAGCTGTTGCAAGCCGATTCCGGGCGATGACGTGTTCGGCTTTATCAACGACGACAACAGTGTCATTGTGCACAAGCGCTCATGCCCGTTAGGCATTCGCCTTAAAAGCAATTTCGGCGAACGCATACTGTCAACCGCATGGAGCAGCCACACCAGCAGTTCTTTCGAAGCGACGCTGCATGTCACCGGCATTGACGGCGTCGGCGTACTCACCGACATCGCCCGGATCATATCCGGCTACAACGTAAATATCATCCGCTTAATCGTAGAAACGAAAGACGGCGTATTCGAAGGCAAAATAAACATGATGGTCCACGACGTCGAAGACATCCAGAAGATGTGCATCGCCCTGTCCAAAATCAAAAACATCCAATCCGTCTCACGCATCGCAGACTGAACCGGGCATGCGGGTTATTGAAATACCACGCCGTCCGGCACGGAAATTACACCGGAAGAAACCGGCACATTTTCCTGCACTTCGGTAGCCGTTTCTACGGCAAACACCATTCCGTTGCCCTCTGTTTCGGATTTCAGGACAATCCCTTTCCATATCTATGTTTTCAGATGCAAAGTTTGCCCCATCTGCGTGACTTCTTTTGAAATCAGGACGGACGCCTATTCGTACATAGCGGGCAATCCGAACCTGACGCCGGCCTGCACGCATAACATCCAGCTGTCGTACAGCTACGGGCAAAAGCTGATGGCAAGGCTTTCGTACAGCCATACGTCGGACATGATCATCAATGCGCCGGTCGTAAAGGACGGAGACACGCGTTTCGGATTAATGCCCGTCAACTTCGGGCAGCGCCGGAGCTTCACCGGCATGGCAAACTACCGCGTTTCTCCCGTCAAACGGTG
>JAISEJ010000150.1 GCA_031264155.1 Tannerella sp.
CTTCGGGGGCTATCCGGCAGGCATCTTCATAAACTTTCCGGCGGGTTTTGGCTGCCTGGTTCCTGACGCCTTTTTTCTTGCCCGACAGCTTGTTGAGGTTCTCAATATCTTCAAGGGTCTGGTTGGCTTTTGCGCCGTGTATCCCTGCTTTTTGCTTCACGATGCATACGGGATTGTCCTCCATGTCGTAAACATATATTTCGTCGAAATCTTTGTACCGTACAGTGACCTTTTGCCCGTTGAAACGGTGAATGTATTCGCTGGGCAAAACATACCCGTAGCGGTGTCCGGCGCGTTCGACGGTGACCTGTCCGGCTGAAACGGTGTATTCGCCCCTGCGGACAAACAGTTTCATCCGTTCGAATACGTCTACCTTGAACGCGTGTGGCGTTTCGCTCTCTTCATACCGCTGTTCGGGCGTGGCTTTCAATTTCCTGACGATGCCGCTGTTGTACCGTACAACGGCGCGGGCAACAACGGCGCACAGTTGATCCCTGTCAAGGAACGTATCCGGCTTTGTATATTCTTCCATCAGTTCCGGAGAAGTGAGGCCGTTTTTGTCCCTGGTGCGTATGCCCTGACCCTTGTAGCCATATTCAAATTTGAAATATTCTTCACCAAGTTTCTTGAATCCCCTTTCCAGTATGGCCTTACGGCGCGGATTGCTGTCAACTGTCCAGCGGACGCCTTTTTTCTCAAACTGTTCCCTGATATTGCCGGCCTCGGTTGTCCTGTTGAAAGAGTGATTGTCCATAACAATTTCAAACGGCAGTATTCCGGTGTTTTTTACAGCCAGTTCCAGGGCATTAAGGATGCTTTCCGTGTTTTCCGATTCGGTGACTGTAGCGGCTATTATCTTGCGGCTGTGGGTGTCCATAACCGCCTGCAGGTTGTATGTGGCGAAATATTTTACTTTGCCTCCCTTATCATACGACTTGCAGTATACGGGAATCCGCCAGCCGTCAATCTGCCACTGATCGCCAGCATATTCAGCCGGGATAATGGTAGCTTTGGGCAGCGTATCACTGTACAGGCCGGCGCCGATGCGCTGTTCCCGTACACTGTTGGCTGTTTCGGGACGCCTGGCGAAGCCGCGCAGCCACGAAAGGCTGGGAACCGGGCACTGTCCGGCCCGGCATTCCTCACTTAACAGCCGGTGAACCTGTGATATGCCGTACTTTTTGCCACTGCTTAAAAGAAGCATTGCCCGGTATTCGATATGCGAACCAAATACCTTTTTGAGGCCGCTCAAATACCGGCTGTCTATGGAAACGGACAGTACACCGTCCTTTTTTGCCTGCGTGACAGCCATACGGAACCGGTTTTTCATGGTATATCCGTTTGTAAAATGCTGTTTATATGCCTGATGCAGTGCGGTAAGTTCGCCTTTGCGGCCGGCATAATGGTTAAGGATACATTCAAAGACGGCTGCCTTCCTTGCAAAACCGTTTATCTTTTCGTCGGCAACAGGTATTTTCATTTCCCGGATTTCGTTGCGGTATCTGGCAACGGATTTGCTTTCAATCGCTTCGCTTAACAGCCCGTACCACCATTTGACGGATTTTTGCCCCTGTTCCTGTTCGACTTCGTATATCAACTGATTTTTAGACGGAAGTTTGGTGCGGGTTTCATCCGGGATGTAATCGTAGTTGAAGTATTCCATTGTCCCCACGGTTATCCACCGAGACGGGCAACGAAACTTCCATATGCGATGCAATTTTTTAGAAATACCGTGTTGTGACAATATTTCCCTGCTTAAAAATATATCCTGTCCGCAAATTTGAATGGTAGGCTGCATGATATTAGTTATTTAGCACCTCATTAATAGCCTGATAAGCGGCCTGTGCCTGCGCTTTATGTTCTTTGGCCACCTCTGCAATTACCTTCAATACTTTTATATTATTGGTTCTACCCTGAAAAGTATGTGATACGGTTGTGGTGGATACACCTGCACGCTTGGCTATTTCTGTTACCCCACCCGTGAGTAACGACTTCATTATTCTTTGCAAATCAACACCTTCCATTCTTTATAAAATATTGTTTGGATTATCAAAACAATTGCAAAAATACAAAATGTTTTGATAATCCAAACAATTTATCCAAAAAAATTTGTTTACAAGAAAAATTCTTTATTTACCCCTTCTTTTAAGGCTTGTAATTCATCTTCTGAATAGATATAAGCACCAAAAAAGCTATTAGTCAAAAATTTTGCATAGTACAGAAAAATTCTTTTCATCTCACTTGTTCCATTAATTGATTGTATTTTGCTTTCAAAATCAGATGAAATAAATTCAATATAGGTAATATCATCTCCAAATAGTTTCGATAAAATATCCACACTTTTAAATAACATGAGTACTTTAGGGCTTATAAAATCATAAATATCAAAACCACAGGCATTTTTTATTATTTCTATTGAATCCAAAATTGTATATTCCTGATTAAAAGCATCTAAGATAGTCTCTTGGTTTGGTATATGGAGCCATGCTGTTTTAAGCAATGTTTCTTCCACGCCCCGCATTAGTCGTAACAGCTTAGTAGATAGTGGGGTATAAGGATCATTATCATCTAACTGCCGACCTATTCCTTGATAGTATTCATAACACAATTTGATCAATTTTATTTCATTTTCTGGCCTGACCAGTCGGCGGGTTCCGTGAGTTCTGCCATCCTCAGAAAAGCAATAATATCCATCTTTGCGATAAAATGTACCTTGTTCTACAAAAGTTTGAAAGCCAGAAATAGTGAGTTTTGCTTCTGTAAGACTCTTAATTTGAGTTGTTTTTCTATTCTGTGTAATTTGAACGTATAGTGGATAAAATTCATTATCCTTACCAGTAGTTGAAACGGAAAACGGTTTCAAATAACCATCATTAATAATTGACGGTGCTATTTTGGTATTCAAATAATGTTTTATTGTTATTTTACCCACAAAAACGAAATTAAGATGCTGATTTATTTGATGACAAAAATACTCTTTTTTAATTTAATGCAAATTTGTACCACGGAAATAGATTTTTCAAAGTTATCATTTTTTAGTGCGTTTTTTTGTAACGCTTCCAAAACCGAAAGTCATCATCTTTTAATGCGTTTTTTGTAACGCTTTTTTGTAACGCTGTTGTCACGTTTTTGCCAAAATGAGTGGCAGAAATTAGCGTTTTTGCCGAAATAAGTGGCGAAAATTAGCGTTTTGGGGCAAAAATCGGCATTTTTACCCTGTAAAATTCCGTGAAATTCCGTGAGATGAGCAAAAGTTATCGTTTATTTGTGCGTTTTTGGTTGTAAGAAAAAACACAGGAATACCAATAATAGCGGGTTTCAGCAGGTTTTCTCCAAAAAAAGTAAAGTTATCATCTTTAAATGCGCCCCACAGTATTGTATTAATCCTTAAAAAGAAAAAATAATGTATTACAAACCCGTTTTTCCGTACCGCAAACCGAATTACTTTTTGCCTGTGTCTGTTATATTGGATCAGTTTAAAGCACTAAGTGCGGTACCGGCAACAATCTCGACAGGCGGTTTGCTGTCTAAGCTCAATCTTACTGAAAAAGTTCAGGAAGCTGTTGCCAAAATAAATGCGGTCAAAGCAAAAGCCGAACAGTTGGAACAGTCGCAGGCACAATTGGCAGAGTCGCAGGCACAGTTGACACAGTTACAGGCAGAATTGGAAAGCCAGCAAAACATCGTTAGGCAATACGAGC
>JAISEJ010000161.1 GCA_031264155.1 Tannerella sp.
CGCCACGCTGGGAGGAAATCCATTTTTTGCCTTGCCGACAAAGTTCCAATATGACTTTTTCGTCGGAACTGACTCCGATTGTTTTCAAATATCGAATCCTGCCGCTACTTTTATCTACAATAACAACACTTGTACTACCCGATCTGTTATGTTTTTTGCGTACATACATACCGCAAAATTACTCCTTTTTGACTTGCGACACCCATTTCGGTGTCGCAAAAATTATATTGAATTGTATTTCAATATCCTATAATATCACAGTCTCGGAAGTGTCGAAGTCAGGAAAAATCGTCCACAATACAGAAAATCTCGGTAATTTTGTCTGGGGTAAGCAAGCTTATGTTATTTTGTTATTTAGTTGATATTCACATCTATAGATAACAAAAATATTTGATGCTTACCTCTCTTTTTTTCGCTTTGCTTATCCCGAATTCAGATTTCAAGCATCTTATTCACAGATTGCGCTACTGCTGCAAGGTGCCGGGAATAGAAAAAACTGTTTTATTTGCCGATGCTGAAGAAAGACCGGTCACTGCCGGAGATTCTCAATGCGGAAGAATGCAGGCGACTGTTCCGGGTTTCCTCCCGCCTGCGGGATCGGGTGATATTAAGCCTGATGTATTCTGCCGGGCTGCGCAACTGTAAATTGCCGGCCCTGCGGGTAAAGGATATTGATTCGGGTCGAATGCTCATCCATATCCGCCGGAGCAAAAATCGGAAGGATCGCTGTGTTCCTCTCTCCAGACTGATATTGCAGGGATTAAGGAAGTATTACCGGCAGGAACGGCCGCAGGACTTTCTTTTTCCCGGCGAAAGGGAAGGCTCTCCCCTGTCTTCGGGCACCCTCTCCCAAATCCTGCGCAGGGCTGTTTCACGCTCCGGCATCCGCAGGAAGATCACGCTCCATACCCTCCGGCACACGTATGCCATCCACCTGCCGGAGATGGGTGTGGATATCCTGCGGGTAAAGGAACTGTTGGGGCATGCCGATATCCGTACCACCATGCTTTATCTGCAGGTGATGAACCTCTCTGCTAAAAAAGCATTTTCTCCCTTCGACAGACTCTGCCGCAAATGAAACCGCGTTTTGGGACGTTCGTCATTGTAAAGACGCGATGCATCATGTCTCTGTACCGAACCTATATACAAATTTATGCCACATACAGTATAAATTAAACGCATAAAAAGTTTATTATACTGGTAGAAATTATGTGTAAGGATAGCCATGATTGCCAGAAACACAGCTGGCGTTTTTATGCGAAAATTGATAAGGAAAAGAAACCGGAGATGCTATGCGTCGGAACATTACAACGGGGAAGCCGTCTTTGTTTTGCCGCCGTGATTGTTTCGGGCCGTTTTTTTGCATGAAATTTACGTTTTTTTAAACGATTTCGTCTCCCGATATGACGCCATTTGTGATAGCGTAGAATGTTAATCCCGGAATGGTTTTGATGCCGAGTTTGGAGGTAATGTTCTTGCGGTGCGTAAGTACGGTATTTAAACTTATGCAAAGGTGATCCGCAACTTCTTTGTTGGTTTCGCCTTTCACGATTTGCCGGAGTACCTCGATTTCGCGTGAAGAAAGATTCTTGTTGCTCTCTTTCTCCATGCCTGCGACGATAGGCGAGAGTATGCGATAACGAATACGGTTATGCTGCTTGATGTCCGTATGCAGCGTGTTTATTGCAACGATAACAGCATAACAGAGATTTTCGTTATAATCGCCCGATAAATGTTTTATAATGATATGTTTGAGATCGGTTATGAGCGCTTCGATAGGCTCCTCCTGGTCGGTAGGCATTGTTGGGAGATAAGTAAGCGTTTTGTTTTTCGTTTGCTTCCCGCATAATTCGATGATGTGCGGGAACCATTCGTTTTCGTCCGTCTCAATGCGCTTTTGCAGACGGTCTTTGAACGTATCGAACAGTTTCCCGATAAGCGCCGGCGATTCGTTTTTCGGATCGCTTTCGGATATGAACCCGCGCAAGTGACGCTCAATGTTGGGCAGTTGCGAATGTAAATAATAGTGATTAGTTTTCGTGAGATAATCAACGATTTGCGTAAGATGAAAACCCTGCAGTTTCTTTTCCGGAAAATAATTCCTGTTCAGGAATGTATTAATCATCGTAATGAAAAAGTCGATGTTAATGTCATGCTTCTTGCAGATTTCCATAGCCGTGCTGTCGCCAAGCCCTAGGCGTATACCGAACCTGTTAATAACAGGAATGAGTGAAGGATGTTCCTCTACCACTTCACTCATTCTCATATTTGCATATACTAAAGACAATTTATGCCTCCTCCCACTGTTTGCGGATCAGTTCAACGCCGGCCACCGCCACCGCATTACGGTCGTCGGCTTTGCTTCCACATTCGAAACTGACGTATTTATCGAAACCAATCACCTTCAACCCGCGGAATCCGTCTACATAATTATCCGCATCGCCGTCTTCGCCCGGCATAAGGCGTCTTTTGCGGCTTGCGATATGTACGTGCCGGATATGTTTCCCTCCGGAGATGAATGCTCCCAAGTCGGAAGTTTCTTCCCACGTCATGTGCCAGAAATCGCCGAGACACGTCACGCCCGGATTATTGATGTCGCGGCAAATTGATGCGGCATCGGCAACCAGACGCAGATAAAATGCCTCGCGGCGGTTAAGCGGCTCGAGTATCACGGCCGTCCCGTTCTCCACAGCAAATGTTCCGAGTTCGTCGAACCACTGGCACAGGAAATCGCGCGTTTCCTGCGTGTGCGGCATCACGGGTTTTTGCGAATTAAACGCCGGCACGATGATGACGCCCGTTGAACCCAGTGCTCCTGCGGCGGCGATTATCTCGTGCATCGAATCGCGGCACTCGTTCCGCACGCTCTCATCTTCCGACAGCATGAAGCCCTTGAAGCCGGCGCAGATAGCGCTGATTTTAATGTCGCGCCCCTCCAGTGCCCGCTTCAGTTCGTCTACACGGCCCGACAACCCGTTTCCGCTGACTTCAAGCCCGTTGACCCCGTGCTTTTCCATGAAGTCAAGTTTGCCGTTAAGAGACTCTCCTTCGAGCGTCCATTCCTGAAATGAAATATTCAGTTTGGCTTCGGGACTGTACAGGAAGCCGCTTTTGCCGCATTTGCCGGCTCCGCAGCATCCGCCTTCGCCTTTGCCGGAAGTTCCCGTGCAGGCAGCCACTGTTGCCAATGCCGCACTGCCAAGGGAAGTTCGTATGAAATTTCTCCTGTTAAGACTCATAAGTTATTGTTTTACGTAAGCTTTTCCTGCAATCGGAACCACAAATCCGCTCATGTCCATCTTACCCGTCAGATTTACATCTTTAGGCATCAGGTCAAGAGGCGACGCCGTCATTGCATCCCATGTCGATTCGCGGCCGGTGTAAGCCGATTCCCTGCCCATGATAGCCGCCATATTGGGAATGGCCGTTTCCGAAGCCTGCTCAATGGGTTTTCCCGTACGGATGTGATTAATCCAGTTCACATGCTCCAATACATACGCGTCTCTCTGTTTGAACTCGGCTTTTTCAGCTTCGGAATCATACTTCCATACTACGTTGCCGGCAAGGTCCTTGATAACCGTTTCACGAAGGGTATTAAGAGACCCTTTTGTCCCCTGAATAAATTCGCTGGTATGACCGTCGCATCCGTCTATCTGGCGGCACATGCTGTGCAGGTGTATGCCGTTTTCCATCGTGAAATCAACGCTGAAATTGTCGAACTGGTCGCCCGTAACGCGGCGCTGGCGGGAACCGAAGCCTAAGGCGCTGACCGGTTTAAGCCCCGAGAACCAGGTAAATACGTCCAGATTGTGAACATGCTGTTCGACGATATGGTCACCCGATAACCATTCCCAGTTCACCCAGTCTTTGATCATCCATTCGCAGTCCGTCCAGCCCGGCTGATGGTCTTTATGCCACAGTTTGCCGCCGTTCCAGTATACGACGCCTCCCGTGATTTCCCCGATCGCGCCTTCCATAACCTTCTGGTATGCCGCAACATAACTGCGCTGGTGATGACGCTGCGTACCGGTGACTACGCACAGGTTTTTAGCCTGCGCCTGTCTGGCGGTAACCACGATTGACCGGTAACCTACGGGATCTACGCAGATCGGTTTTTCGAGGAATGAATGTTTCCCCTTTTCGGTTGCATATTGAAAATGGATCGGGCGGAAATTCGGCGGCGTTGCTACGATTACCACATCCACACCACTGTCAATAACCTGCTTATAGGCGTCCAGTCCTGCAAAGCGCATGTTTTCGGGAATGTCAATGCCTTTTTCTTTCAGCTTGTCGGCCAGGCCATCCGCACGATCTTTGAATGTGTCGGCTACAGCTGTTATTGTCACACCATTGGCTGCACTAAGCCAGTTAAATGCCGCACCCGAACCGCGTCCGCCGCATCCGATAACGCCGGCTTTCAGTTCCCTGCCGTCATTAGCCATGTCCGGCAGTTCGGGAATATAATACGTTCCCGGTTCTTTCAGCGGTTTGTTAGCCGCATTACTGCCGCCACCTATTCCGTTGCATGATGTTAACGCGCTTCCGGTTCCGACCATTCCTGCCGCACCGGCAAGTGCCGAACTCTTTAAAAATGTTCTCCTGCTAATACTGTTTTTCTTCATGATGTTTACTTTTTTGAGATTAATATATATGTTAATTTTATCAATTCATTATGGATGGATCCGGTTCGCAAACAATACGGAAACCTATTCCCCGTATATCGGAATACCACCAGATACTTTTCGGCTGTTGCGGATCGGTTTTAATCCATTCGTCGTGGTGTGTCTGCGAACGGGCGGCGCAACGTAAATCCGAAGCGTCGGAATTGTATAATCCTCCGCGTACAACCCATTCTTCCCCTTCGGTTACGATTGGGTCGGTTACATTTTCGCCGGTTTTGCCGTATGCATCTGCGGCATATTTATCCGCACAGTATTCCATTACGTTACCGAGCATATTCTTAAGTCCGAACGGGTTCGATTTGACCTTATCGGGTTCCTGTGAACGGTTGTTGCTGTTTTTACTATATATAATATAATCGCTTATAATCTCCGTCTTGGCATCGGTAAACTTACGCATAAACCCTTTGTCGGAATAATCTTTCGGCTTTCCATTGAAGAAATAAGGCGTTTCCGTTCCTCCACGCGCGGCATATTCCCATTCTGCTTCGGTCGGCAGGCGGTATTTCTTACCGGTCTTAAGCGACAGCCATTGACAGAATGTTTCCGCCGCATAATGCGTCATTGTGATCGCCGGACGTGAACCGCTGCCCCATCCCTGGTCGGGAAATCCGAACGGTGGGGTAGGACCTGTTACGGCGTCGACATCCGGACGGCTGTTCTTGGCATAAACGGATTCGGGTGGCGTGCGCCCTTCGCTCATTGTATAGGCGTAGAATGTCCAGTATTGATCCCATGTAACTTCTACTTCCGCCATAAAAAACGGACTTACGGTTACGTTGCGTACAGGCTGTTCGTCATCCTTGTGGAACGTTTCTTTTTTATTGCTTCCCATCCTGAACGAACCGCCGTTAACGGCTATCATATTAAACGATACGGTTGTGCCCGGTATCTGTTCGGTATAGTTTGCAAAAGAAGTAACAACCGTTGCCGTTTCAAATGCCGGCCCGGATACCGTACTGCTTCCGGCTCCCGGTATTCCGGTCAGTTTCCCGTGCTTATAATCGGGATTATAGTGTCCTGCATCCAGATGACAGCTTATGCATTGTAAATCAAGTTTTTTTTCGTTTTCCTCATAGTAGAGGTGAGCAGTTATGCCGTCGTCCGTTATGCCGGAGGGGAACAGATTCGTATGACATTCTTTACATGATTCGTTAGGTATATATCTGACCGCATGTTCCAGTTCCGATTTCATTGCCCAATCGAAATCTGCGCTGTCCTTGGTCATATAACCCCATACATCCTTAACGCCTAACCTGATTTTAGCCGAATAGTGGTTCCACGTTTGGTGTTTAGGCGGCAAATGACAGTCTACACAGTGTGTCGTGACGCCGCTTCCGTTATTTACATGTACCGACTGTTTCCAGCTATCCGTCACATGCGGATGAACGTGGCAAATCATACATGACTCGTCACTCGAATAATAGACGGAAACCTGATAGGCCGAAACAAACAGAGCAAAACCTGAAATTATTCCAGCAATGAAAATCCATTTTTTATTTCTCTTTTTCTTATCTTCGTTTTTTCTTATTTTACCCATTTTACCCACTTTTTATCATTATCATAGCCGGATGCAATCATCGTTTCGATAAATTGCATCCCCCGTACACCATCGTAAACATTCGGGAAGTCAAGACTCTCTTCCGAAGGCATTATGCTTGCGGCACGCGCTTCAACCGTTAACGCGAAATTTTTGTATATGTTAGCAAACGCTTCTATAAATCCTTCGGGATGTCCTCCCGGAATGCGTATGTTCCATTTCGCAAGGTCGCTCAGGTAATCGTATCCACTACCAATCCGGATTTTTTCTTCCGGCTTATTCTGCCATTTGACATACAGCGTGTTAGGTTCCATTTGATGCCATTCAAGTCCGCCTTTATCTCCGTAAACGCGTATGCGGAGGTTGTTTTCTTCTCCGGTCGCTATTTGTGTGGCTTGCAGTACGCCGGTCACCCCGTTTTCGAAATGCAGAAAAGCGGCTGCATCGTCGTCGATGGGTCTTCCGGGTGCAAACGCTTTCAATTCCGCACATAATTCCGTAACTTTCAGTCCGGTTATGTATTCGCTTAAATGCCATGCATGCGTACCAATGTCGCCTACGCATCCGCCTTTACCCGAAAACCTGGGATCGGTGCGCCAACCGGCATTATTACCACCCAGCAGTTCGATGCGTTGCGATAACCAACCCTGTGTATATTCCACATATACGCGACGAATGGTTCCCAAGTCACCACGCGCGATCCGCATTTTTGCTTCCTTTACGGCCGGATATCCTGTGTAAACATGTGTCAATGCGAGTATTCGTCCGTTTTTTTCTACTTTTTCCTGCAGTGATTTGGCTTCTTCGAGCGAGAAAGTCATCGGTTTATCGAGGACTGCGTCATAGCCGTGATCTAATGCCAGCGCTGCAGGTTCATAGTGCAGGTGGTTAGGAGTTACTATAGCCACGAATTGCATACGTTCATCTTCCGAGAGCAGCGTTTCTTTTTCAAACATCTCATAATAAGTTTCATAAATACGGTTATCGGGCAGATAATAGTGGCGTCCCGATTTTAATGATACTTCCGGATTAGCGCTAAAACATCCGCAAACCAATTCTATTTTGCTCTCCATTAGAGCGGCACGTATATGAACTGACCCGATGAAACCGTTTAATCCTCCACCTACAATGCCCATGCGTAACTTTTTGTTTTCCATGTCTTTGTGAAATTATTTGTTTATATGGTTATTTTTTAGCCTATAAAAGTAGTGGTTTATTTTAAATCGACAAAGAAAAAAAGAAAAATACATATTTTTTTAGATTATATAAACATAGTTTCAGTATTAAAAATAGAAGAATTTATTTTGTATTACGTTCGGCTTGCCGTATATTTGCCCCCATATATGGAAAATATGAAAGATAAACAAATGGTTTTGCGGACGGAAGATCTGGTTAAGAAGTATCGTAACCGTACAGTAGTGAATCATGTGTCGGTCAATGTAAAACAAGGAGAGATCGTGGGGTTGCTCGGGCCTAACGGCGCAGGTAAGACGACGACTTTTTATATGACTGTAGGTCTTGTTACCCCTAATAACGGCCGGATTTTTCTGGATGATCTGGAAATTACGGATTATCCTGTTTATAAACGTGCCCGTCAAGGCATTGGTTACCTGGCGCAGGAAGCTTCCGTTTTTCGGAAAATGACAGTGGAAGACAATCTCCGGGCTGTACTTGAAATGACGGATAAGCCGAAAAGTTATCAGAAAGAGAAAATAGAGAGTCTGATTGAGGAATTTGGATTGCAGAAAGTCCGTAAAAACCTCGGCGATCGTCTTTCCGGAGGAGAACGCCGCCGTGCCGAGATCGCGAGATGCCTGGCTATTGACCCTAAGTTTATCATGCTTGACGAACCTTTTGCCGGAGTCGACCCTATTGCGGTACAGGACATACAGACGATTGTGGGACGCCTTAAACATAAAAATATCGGAATCCTGATAACCGATCATAATGTACATGAGACATTAAGTATAACGGATCGCGCTTACCTTCTGTTCGAAGGAAAAGTGTTGTTTCAGGGGACGGCGGAGGAATTGGCCGCTAATGAGATTGTTCGTGAGAAATATCTGGGTCGTGATTTTGAGCTTCGCAAGAAGACGCTATAGCGTTTTTATCCAGTGAACACAGTTTTTTCATCAGCCTTGCGCATAAAGCGAATAAAAACAATCCTGCTACTGCGACGATAATGCCGACAATCCAATTTTCTCTGTCTGTATTTTTGCCTGCAGGCATGATTTCAATTGGAGAGTTTGTGTATAACCCGATAAAGTTTGCCGTTACAATTGTCGCATTATTGAGGAAATGGGCAAATACGGGCACCCATATACTTTGGCTCCAGTATAGCAAATATCCGAGGAACGCGCCTAAAAATATACGTGGGATGAAACCGTAGAACTGAAAGTGCATGGCGCTGAAAATGACTGCTACGAGCCAGATAGCGACGTGCTGGTTTTTTATTTTTTTGCCGACTATCCGTAAAATCGCACCTCTGAATATAAATTCTTCAGCTATTCCGGCCATTCCGGCAATCACGGTTATATTAACAATAAATGGAATGACGCCTTTTTCGGATAATAGCGATTCCGTCAGCCGAGTTAATTGATCTTTAGTTTCGCGCATCAGTTTTTCCACAGGCTCCATGAATTCGGGTAACTGTATGTTTGAATTTAAATATGACGTCAGATCTATGGCCGGTGACAGGAGATAGACCATCGGGAATGTCAGAATGAATATGCGTGCATCTTTTATGCTGCGTATGTGCAGAAATTTTTTCGGATGATTGCTGCAGAGATACGCTGTGATGAGAGACGGCAGTAAGAATGAAAACGTGCAGGAGAAAAATTGTGATGTATGTATTTTGTAGAATGACAGTAGAGCCACGTCTGTAGAAAAATGTTCCTGTGATGAGGTAAACAAATGCGTTGTGATACTTCCTGCGATAGAGCCGGTTACTAATCCGGTCAGGAATAAATAGGTCAGAATGCTTGCCTGAAATAGTGCGGAACGGTTGGCGAAAATACCTTTCATGTGTACATTATATGTAAAAGAACTTCTGCCCAAGGGTAGGCAGAAGTTCTTAATTTATTGAATAAAAAAACTATTTACTTTTTAGGTATAGCTTCTTTGACAACCATCTGGCGTCCTTGAAGATCTTTTTCATTCAACTCTTCGATGGCTTTTTTTGCATCATCATCATCTTGCATTTCAACAAAAGCAAAGCCTTTTGAGCGACCTGTTTCACGGTCTTTGATTACTTTGACGGAATCTACGACACCGTACTGTTCCATCACTGATTTTAATTCATCTTCCCGAATGCGATAACTCAGGTTTCCTACGTAAATGTTCATAAAATAAAAATTAAAGAAATAATATTGCGCGGCAAAGGAACGGATTTATTTTTGATAAACAAGTTTTTTTTTGAAGAAAAATAAATTTTATTATTTAAATTCTTCCCATAACATAGAATAGATGGTTTTTTGTGTAGCATCTACCAGCTTTTGTAACTGTTCCTTGTCGACATTGTCTTTTTTATGAGGCGGGACAGGCGGATGTATAATCATCTCCATACGATGGGGGTGAGCGTCCCACGATCCTATAGGCAGTACTTTGTACGGGCCGTTAAGCGTTATGGGGATAATAGGCAGTTGACGGTCGACGGCTATCTGGTAAGCGCCTCTTTTAAAACGGCGCATGTGTCCGTCGGGAGTGCGCGAGCCTTCGGGGAAAACGATGAGCGAACGACCATGTTTCAGGTTACGCTCAGCTTCCTGAACGCTTTTTTGAGCGGACCGAGCCGACGATGTGTCGACAAAAGTGAACCCGGCCATGCGGCATGCGAATCCGACAAGCGGTATTTTGGCAATTCCTTTTTTCATCATCCATTTTATCGGTGCACCAAGGTAACCGTAAATAAGGAAAATATCGTAAGCCCCCTGATGATTCGAAACAAATACGTACGATTGTCCCTTCTTTATGTTTTCCCTGCCTTTTATCTTCACAGGACATAGCGTAAGGATGCAGGCTAATCGTGCCCATAACATCCCCGGATAGTAAGAAAAAAATCTCTCGCCGCCCAATAAGCAACCTGTGGCAACAATAGAGGCTGTCAGCATGGTTATTACAGCGAAAATCGGCATTGCAATCAGCCTGAAATATACTTTGTAAAGAACGTGTAACATAGTGTATGATTAAAAACATATGCAAAAATAAGAGGAAAAATGAATTTAGAAATCATTTTTTCCTTAAAAAATTTTTCAAATCGGTATATTATTAGTTTATTTGTGGCAGAAATCAAAGAGAGCAAATTTAAAAATTGATACGATGATTACATTATTGAAGAGTTTAGGAGTTGTTATTCTTCTTGTTGGAGTAGGGATACTGGCTGTTCCCGCATTTACGGATATGCGAAACAATACGGTCTTAGGAGCAGGTTTGCTTCTCATTATCTTAGGTTTTATTGTCCACATATTCCTCAATAAGAAGTTTGAGTAGATTTGTTATTGCAAAATAACTGTCAAAAGGCTGTCTCAAAAAAAACTATTTTGTCGCCATAGCGGACGAAGCGAAGCAGTTTATATTAAGTGATTATTATCTGATTATTTTAATGCTTTGTCCTTACAAAATACTTTAAAACTTTTGAGACAGTTTTTTTGCCTAATTTCTACATCTGTGACGAAAGGGCAACAATCCCTCGTGAAGAATCTTCTACGCGAGGGATTTAATCTATTCGAAACTTGTGCCGTCTTTTCCTTTCGGCGCAGGCATTGAGAACACAAAGAAGCAACTGGATACAAACCTGTCCGGTTTCTGTTTTTAGCACGCAGATAATTTTTTCCATTTTATGGGAAATAAAATCAAAATACCGGTTTTTGAGATTCGTCACGTACGTAATAAAGTCTATCACGTATGTAATGAATTTCGTCACGTACGTGATGAACTCTATCACGTACGTGACGAATCCTGTAACGTATGTGATGAATTCTATCACGCATGTGGTGAATCTTGTCACGTACGTAATGAAAACAAACAACTGTGCATTTTTTCCGGTCATGCACGAAAAAACAGGGAAATCTCACATATATAATTATAAATATTATGAACTGTTTAACAGGAATTTTAAAATGAGTTCAGCTATTTTATTGTTTTTTCGAAGCGAAAACGACATATTGAATCTATATGCCGTGGAACATTGCCGGGGCGACGGCATGAACCGGCTCGGGCGAACAAAAATAAGAGAGAGTACGTCGCCGCACTCTCTCTCTCTGCAAAAAACATAAAACAATCAATAAAAACAACCGTTTTTATGCTTTGTCAGCGAATGAATAACAATTCGCGGTATTTCGGTAACGTCCACATCTCGTTGTCGACGATGAGTTCGAGTTTGTCGATGTGGTAACGTATTTCGTCGAAGGTCGATGCGACGGCATCGTGATAGGCAATCGCTTTTTCGCGTTCTTCGGTGATTTTGTTAGCAATCTTGCGGTTGTCAATCATTTTGTCGACGAGCGTTTTGATGTTGGTTATGTGCAGCGCGATGTCTTCGATGAGCGAAAGGTTTGTCGCCGAGATTTGTTTTGCTTTTTCGTCGTCGAACAGTTTTTTCACCCTCGATACGTTATCAATGAGCATGGATTGGTAGCGTGTCGCGACGGGGATGATGTGGTTTAATGCCATATCGCCGAGTACGCGCGCCTCAATTTGTATTTTCTTTGTATACGTTTCCCATTTGACTTCGTTGCGGGCTTCAAGCTCTTTTTTCGTCATAATTCCCATTGAATCGAACATCTTGATGCTTGTTTCCGAGAGGTAAGCGTCGAAAATCAGGGGTACGCTCGTTTCGCAGTCCAAGCCGCGTTTCCGGGCTTCTTCTTTCCATTCGTCGCAGTAGTTGTTGCCGTCGAAGTGAATCGCTTTACATTCTGCGGCGCATTTGCGTAAGACTTCGATGATGGCTTCGAACTGCTCCGTTCCGCCGGCTATCTTGGCGTCAACATCTTTTTTGAACTCGCAGAGCTGTTCGGCTACTGCGGCGTTGAGCACCAACATTGCCGTTGCACAGTTGGCCGACGAGCCTACGGCACGAAATTCGAACCGGTTGCCGGTGAATGCAAATGGGGATGTGCGGTTGCGGTCAGTGTTGTCGATGAGTAGTTCGGGTATACGCGGGATGTCGAGTTTGAAACCTTGCTTTCCTTCTATTTTAATAGCGCTTGAGCTGGATTTTTCCAAGCTTTCGAGTACTTCGGAAACCTGTTTGCCGAGGAAACTTGAGATGATTGCGGGCGGAGCTTCGTTTGCGCCAAGACGGTGAGCGTTCGTTGCGGACGAGATGCTGCCTTTCAGCAGTCCATTGTGACGGTATACGGCTTTCAACGTGTTGATTACGAATGTGAGGAAACGGAGGTTCGCTTCGGGTGTTTTGCCCGGCGACATAAGTACAACCCCCGTATCCGTTCCCAGCGACCAGTTGTTATGTTTGCCGGAACCGTTTATTCCCTTGAACGGCTTCTCGTGGAGCAAGACGCGGAATCCGTGTTTACGGGACACCTTACGCATCATCGCCATTGTGAGTAGGTTGTGGTCGTTCGCCAGATTACATTCTTCGAATATGGGAGCTAACTCGAACTGGTTGGGCGCAACCTCGTTGTGGCGGGTTTTCACCGGGATGCCGAGTTTTAGACATTCTATCTCCAACTCTTTCATGAACTCGGCGACACGTGTCGGTATTGCGCCGAAATAATGGTCTTCGAGCTGCTGGTTTTTACTGCTTTCGTGTCCCATGAGCGTGCAGCCGGTCAGGAGCAAGTCCGGGCGTGCAGCATAAAGGCCTTCGTCGACTAAGAAATATTCCTGTTCCCAACCGAGATAAGCGTATACTTTTTTGACGGAAGGATCGAAATAACGGCATACATCGACAGCCGCTTTGTTTACCGCATCGAGCGCCCGCAGAAGGGGTGCCTTGTAGTCAAGCGATTCGCCCGTATAAGAGATGAATACGGTAGGAATACACAGAGTATCGCCTACAATAAAAGCCGGCGACGACGGATCCCAGGCTGTATAGCCGCGCGCTTCGAACGTATTGCGTATTCCGCCGCTTGGGAAACTTGAAGCGTCCGGTTCCTGTTGAACAAGCAGTTTGCCGGATAATTCCTCGACTACGCCGCCTTTGCCGTCGTGTTCAATGAAAGCGTCATGTTTTTCGGCTGTTCCTTCCGTCAGAGGGTGAAACCAATGCGTGTAGTGGGTCGCGCCCATTTCCAGCGCCCATTTTTTCATGCCTGCGGCAACCGCATCCGCCGTTGCAACCGTTAGTGACGAACCTTTGTCGATAACATTAATCAAATCTTTGTATGCCTTTTCCGGCAAATACTTGAACATCTTTTCCCTGTTGAAGGTCATGCAGCCGAAATAATCGGACGGACGTTTGCCCGGGGCTTCAACATAAACGGCTTTCTTTTGAAAAGCTTTTTCTACTACTCTGAATCTTAAATCTGACATTTTTTTTAATTATTAATTGTTTCTGGAATCATTTAAAATCTCCAAATAAGTCCGCTATAACGGACGCGGGATATTCTGTCCGTGATCGGGCGACATCATCCCCCGTCCGCAATGCGGTTACGTTCCTCACAGGAGGAAAATGTTATTTTCTTCGCATATTCCTATCTGGTCTTCCGGCCATATCGAAGCCTGAACTTCCCCTATGTGAGCCTTTTGAAGGAAATACATGCATAAACGGCTTTGGCCTATGCCTCCTCCGATAGATGCGGGCAACTCGTCATTCAGCAGCGCTTTGTGGAAAGTCAATGCGGAACGTTCCGTACAGCCACAAATGTCGAGTTGGCGTATCAATGCTTCCCTGTCGACGCGTATACCCATTGATGAAATTTCAAAAGACGTCTTGAGGATGTCGTTCCAAAGAATAATATCACCGTTAAGCCCTAAATAGCCGTCTTCATTCGGCGTGCTCCAGTCATCGTAGTCGGGGGCACGGCCGTCATGCTTCTCGCCGTCGCTCAGGAGGCTTCCGATGCCGATGATGAATATCGCCCCGAATTTCTGAGCCGCCTTGTATTCGCGTTCGCGCGGCGAAAGGCCGGGATACATCAGGAGCAGTTCTTCCGTGTGGATGAACGTGATGTCATCCGGCAGTTTTGGGGTAATGTGCGGGAACTGTTCATATACGGCAATTTCTATTTCCTTGAGGATTGAGTAGATGCTCCTTACCACGCGTTTGAGATAGTCGGCATTGCGGTTTTCGGGCAATATCGTCTTTTCCCAGTCCCATTGGTCGACATATAAGGAATGAAGATTGTCGAGGTCTTCGTCGCTCCGGATTGCGTTCATATCGGTGTAGAGACCGTATCCAGGCGCAATCCGGTAGGTGGCTAACTTCATTCGTTTCCACTTTGCCAGTGAATGAACGACTTCGGCTGTCCTGTCCCCCATACAGCGTATGGGGAATTTCACAGCGCGTTCGACGCCGTTGAGGTCGTCGTTGATACCTGTCCCAGCCAGGACGAATAACGGCGCCGTTACCCTGCGTAGACGAAGTTTTTGTGACATTTTTTCTTGAAATGTACGTTTCAACATTTGAATAGCTAATTCCGTTGTTTCCGGCATCAGCGTTTGCTTGTAATTTTTCGGAATAATCAGTGACATACGTTTAATTGTTTTAAATTGATTGTTTTATATGTTTTTTGCATCGTTAATATATCTTCTAACTGTAATAGGCCGATTCGCCATGTTCATAGATGTCAAGCCCTTCTTCTTCGACTCGTACCGGAACGCGCAGGCCGTGTATCATGTCAAGCCCTTTGAATATGACGAATCCCATAGCGGCCGCCCATGCTCCCACAACTAACGCGCCGAATACCTGCGCGGCCAGAAAGCCGGCTCCTCCGCCGTAGAACAAGCCCTCGCCGGTAGCAAACAGTCCGGTTAACAAAGTGCCTAAAAATCCGCACACGCCATGAACGGAAGACGCTCCGACGGGGTCATCTATTTTTAATACTTTATCAATAAATTCGACGGAGAATATCATTGCCGTGCCGCATATTCCGCCTATCAGGACGGCTCCGCCCGGCGATACCAGGTCGCATCCGGCAGTGATACCGACCAATCCGGCCAAAACGCCGTTCAGGGTCAGCGATAGCGAAGGTTTACCGTATTTTAACCACGATGTAATGATTGTCATGACACCGCCTGCACATGCCGCCAGGTTTGTAGTCAGGAATACGCTTGAGATGGTGTTGCGGTCGACTTCGCTTGCTGCGGCGAGTTGTGAGCCGGGATTGAACCCGAACCAGCCGAACCATAAGATGAAAACTCCCAGTGATGCAACCGTGAGGTTATGTCCCGGTATGGCTTTCGATTTCTTGTCTTTCCCGTATTTCCCGATACGCGGCCCTATAATCGCAGCTCCTGCCAGCGCAAGCCAGCCGCCTACGGAGTGAACGATCGTTGAACCTGCGAAATCGTGAAAAGATGTTCCGAATGTATTCATCATAAAACTGCCTTCTTCGCCATTCATAAGCCAGCCGCCGCCCCATGTCCAGTGTCCGGAGACGGGATAAACAATTGTGCATACCAGAATGGAGTAGCAAATATACATAGAATATTTGGTTCTTTCGGCCATTGCCCCCGAAACTATTGTTGCGGCCGTTGCACAGAACACGGTCTGGAATATCAGAAAACCGGCTTTAGGCAGCCCGCTGTCGTGAAAGTCTATGTTGAAAAAATTAGGCATGCCGATGAAATCTCCTGCTCCGAACATGAATCCGAATCCGATAGCCCAGTAAAGTATGGAGCCGAAAGTGAAATCGCAAAAGTTTTTCATCAGGATGTTTGCCGTGTTTTTAGTGCGCGTAAAACCAGCTTCGACGAGTGCGAATCCCGGTTGCATGAAGAATACCAGCATTGCGGCCAGCAGCATCCATACGGTGTTAAGCCCGACGGATAAATCATTCACGGTAGCAGCGATATCGGCCGTATCTTGCGCCGTTGATTTTGCAGTGATGAGGAACAGCATGAACATAGCTGCGAGTCCCCGTTTCACAATTCGATATGTAGTATATTTTTTATCCATAGCGTTATATTTTTTAGTTTGATTAATAACTGTAAAATTAATTGTCTGTAATTATTTCTCCTGTTCTGCGTTGTATAAAGCGATGTCGCCACGTTCGCCCGTCCGTATGCGAACGGCGTCTTCTATCGGGATGACGAATATGCGTCCGTCGCCTATTTCTCCCGTCCGGGCTGCCTGTATAATGGCATTTACCGTCTTTTCCGCATTCTTGTCGCGCACAACAATTGAAATAAGTATACGTTCTATGGAACTTGTGTCATACACTACACCACGATAGATACGTCCCTGTCGTGATTTACCTATACCTCTTACGTCATAATAAGAGAACCATTCTATATCGGCATTGAGAAGCGCTTCTTTTACTTCTTCAAATTTGGTCTTACGGATAATTGCTTCGATTTTTTTCATTTTGCAAATATTTTTTTGTTACTAACGGATTCCTTAACTTGTTTGATTAATACGCTGTCGTAGCGCCTTTACAGGCTTACTCCGAACACGAAATAACATTTTTCTGCGTAAGGATTGAACGTTATCTTTGTGAAAGCGGGCAGGGCGAAAGATTCCGTTATTCGTATCTCTTTTCCCACCGTCAGTCCTATATTTACGATGTTAAATTTGTTAGAGTAAATACCTTCCCATGGCGTCATGCCGGCTTCGGCTTTCAAATCAAATCCGCCCAGCTTGAAGGGCGCGCTTGCTTCGATGTAAGTGGAGTAAGCCCTGTCGCCGCCGGCTTTGTAGTCCGTTCCTGCAAAGTTGGTATTCCAAACGATTGCTGCAGGCCCGAAATCATATCCGACGGTTGCTTCAAAAACATGTGCCGTCGTATGAGCTGCATAATCAAAATAATTATTAATGTCGCCGTTTGCATTTGGTGTGTTAAACCAATAATCCGTGATTGCGACGCTGAATCCTCCCGTACCGTAACCGATAGTGAAGTCAAACTCTTTCGTGTCGCTGTTGTCATACCCGACCGAACCCCATGCCGCAAGGGAAAAACCGGATACTGATACCGATGCGCCCGGCTGTATGGATACGCCGCCCAAATACTGACCGCGCCAGATATAGCTGCTTACCATATCCCCGCCTGCCGAAACCTCTACTTCTTGCGCTTTCGCAAGAAAACCTGTCGTAAGAAATGCTGCTGCGAGCATTGCTAACTTTTTAAAATTACTTTTTTTCATACCTTTCTCTTTTTTAAATTAAAACTAATATCTATCAGAACCTATTATGTATCATTGAAAGTACGAATGTTTCAGTTGAGAGACTTCAGGCGACAACCGGCAATTTCCGTAAGAACCTATTTCATAGCCATTTCTTTAATCTGCTTACCGCTTCTTCGGTGTTTTCGCGATTGCCGAATGCCGTGAACCGGAAGTATCCTTCCCCGCTTGGTCCGAACCCGACGCCCGGCGTTCCGGCGATTGCAGCTTCGTAAAGAAGCCGGTCGAAAAATTTCCATGACATTGTCTTGTTCGGCGTCCGTATCCATATATAAGGTGCATTATCGCCGCCAAAAACATTCAAACCGCATGTTAGAAGGCCTTGTTTCAGGATTTTGGCGTTTGTCATATAGTAATCTATATTTTCCTGCACCTGGGCCGCGCCTTCGGGTGTGTAGATTGCTTCCGCACCGCGTTGCGTGATGTAGCTTGTCCCGTTGAATTTCGTGCTCTGGCGCCGGCTCCATAAGTGGTTCAACTGGATTTTTGCGCCAGCAAGCGTAAATTCGATTAGGTCTTTGGGAATAACGGTATATCCGCATCGTACTCCTGTGAATCCTGCCGTTTTGGAAAAACTTCGGAACTCAATAGCAACCTTTTTCGCGCCTTTGATTTCGTAAATGGAGTGGGGGATATCCGGGTCGCAGATAAATCTTTCATACGCAGCGTCATACAATATCAGTACATCGTTTGTCAAGGCGTAATTCACCCACATCTTAAGCGCGTCTTTCGTCAGGGTTGTTCCTGTCGGGTTGTTTGGAAAACACAAGTACAGAATATCAATCCTACGCGACGGCAATTCGGGGGTGAAATTGTTTTCGGCCGTACACGGTATATAAACGATATTGCTCCATTTGCCGCTTTCCAAAACTCCCGCGCGTCCGGCCATTACGTTGGAATCAATATATACGGGATAGATCGGATCCGTAACGCCGACGCTGTTGTCATGCCTCAATATGTCTCCTATGTTTCCGGTGTCACTCTTGGCGCCGTCGTTTATAAAAATTTCATTTGGTTCAAGGCTGATGCCGCGCGAAGCGAAATCATGTTTTATGATAGCATCCGTCAAAAAGGAATAGCCCTGTTCCGGTCCATATCCGCGGAAAGTCTCCGCTTTGCTCATTTCGTCCACAGCTTTGTGCATTGCATCGCATACTGCTTTGGGCAGTGGACGGGTCACGTCTCCGATTCCTAAATTGATAACTTTGTCTTTCGGATGCGTTACTTTGAAAGCGTTTACTTTCTTCGCAATATCGGAAAACAGGTAATTATCGGACAACTTTAGGAAATTTTCATTTACTAATGCCATAAATGTTGTTTTTTTAATTGATTATTTAAATTGTTTTTTGCGTTATGTTTGTTTTTATGTTTTTACGGATCATCAATATCTCCTTCAAATACGTTTACGACGTCTCCCGTCATCCGGATATGGTTGTCTTCATCCCATAAGACGGAAAGATTGCCTCCGTCCATTATGATCTCGGCTTCCCGGCCTATCAATCCTTTTGCTGCACATGCGGCAAGCACGGCACATGCTCCCGTCCCGCAAGCCATTGTTATTCCGGAGCCTCGTTCCCATACCCTCATGCGAACATTGTTTTTATCCTTTATTTCGACAAACTCAACATTTGTACGGTCGGGAAACAGCGGATTGTTTTCGATGAGCGGGCCTGCAGTTTCCAAATCAACATTATTAATATCGTCGATGATGATTACGAAATGGGGATTCCCCATGGAAACAATCGTCCCTTCGTATGTATCGCCTCCGGCTTTTACGGTAGCAGGCTTGTCGTCCACTGCGGGCGTTCCCATGTCTACTGTAACTGTTTTTACCAGATTGTTGTCAATATGCAACTTTAATGTTTTTATACCGGATAAAGTGTCGAGCGAAAGGGTCGTTTTGGCCGTAAGTCCCTGTTCATATACGTATTTACCGATGCACCGGCTTGCATTCCCGCACATCATCGCTTCCGAACCGTCTGCGTTGAATATCCGCATACTGAAATCGGCCTTGTCGGACTTTCCGATTAGTACAAGCCCGTCGGCTCCGATGCCGGTATGGTATTTACTCCAGCGCTTCGCTTTTTCTTCAGGGTCGGCGATTGTATGTTTTATTGTATTTACATATATATAATCGTTTCCTAAGCCGTGCATCTTGTGGAAGTGAATCTTTCCTGTCATTTGTTTCGTATTTTTATTAGTATATTTTACACTTTGTCTGTTTGACGCTGCAAATATATATCATTTTGTAATTGTATTTGCAATAAATACAATCAAAATGATAAATTATTTATGCGTGTGATAATTTGTTTTTATATTTAGGGAAATGACAATAAACTGACATTTATAATCCTCGTTTTATCCGTATTTATAACTTGAGTGTGGCGACAGTTTTTTCGGATATCCGGCTTCATTTATAAAATCGGAATATTTATTTATGATGAACGGGGCAGGGTTTCCTGTATTGCTGTTCGATATGGATAAGGGTTTGTTTGGCGTTTAATCCGCCTGCGTAACCGGTAAGAGAGCCGTCGGCGCCTATGACTCGGTGGCATGGGACGATGATTGAGACGGGATTACGGTTGTTTGCCATTCCGACGGCGCGTGCGCCTTTCGGACAACCGGCATATTCCGCTATTTGTTTATATGAACGTGTCTCGCCGTAAGGTATCGCACAAAGTGCGTTCCATACACGCTTTTGGAAGCTGGTTCCGTGCAGATTTAATTTCACATCGAAAGAAATACGTTTGCCCTCAAAATATTCCGCCAGCTGCTTGACGGTATTTTTTAAAAGAAGCGTTTCTTTTTCTTCCGCTTCTTCGGGATTCGCGAGCTTGTTTGTAAGGTAGTCGATATTCGTTACGCCCGTGCCGTCTTCAACGATACGTATACAACCAACCGGACTGTTGTACAGGATGAATTTTTTCATGTTTTAATTACTGTGTTAGACAATTTATGACACGACAAAAGTAATTTCTTTTTTATTAATAGCCAAAAAAGCAACAAATGTGTATTGCGTAAGGGCATTTAATAAATAAACTTTTTTCATAAGATACTGGTTTTATTGGTGAAATTCGGATACCGGAGCATCATGTTGTATAAATATTGAGAATTGAAAATTGAAGATTTACTTTTGCTTTTTAACTTTTAACTTACGTTTTTTGATTTTTCGCGTCTAACTGTGCCTGCAGGTGTTCGATTTTGCGGCGCATGCGTTCCATTTCCTGCTGTTGCGCTTCAAAATCTTCGTGATGCCGGCTGTCGGTGACGGTGATGAGGTCTTCAGTTGTGAGCGGCATGGAGAAGGTCTCTTCGTTGCCGAAGTGCGGCTCGTCGTCGACGTGCCTGAGGAACGCGGCCTTGATGAGGAACTGCTTGCCTGGCGAGTCTTCGGACATGCGGATGTCGTTGTGCAGGTGGGTCGTCATCCGGCGGTAGACTTCGGTTTTCGTGTCGGCGGAGACGATGACGATCAGGGCATGCTACACGCCGCCGGGCCATCCGTGTGCTGTCAGTGCAGCGTTTTTGCCTCCCGATTGGTCGATTACGACGCGGATGAGGTCGGCGCTTAGGACGCGTACCTTGACTTCCGCCATTACGCGGGTGGCTTCGATACGTTCGTGCCGTCCGCCGTTTTCGCCGGGCAGCGGGAATCCGAGATTGTGAATGTATTTAACCGTCATGATGCCGGCCGCGTACTTACCGTATGCCCACAGCTTTACCTGATGGAGACATAGTTCGACGGTCGATTTGAGGAGTATGTTGCGATGCTCGCAGTCTCTCGTCGAACCTGCGCTGGTACGGCATAGGGTTATCATTTCCTGTAGCTGGGTGCAGTTTCCGGAGAGTTGCTGGAGCAGTTCGGCCGGAACCATCCAGTCCGTCTGGCGCTTCCGGAGGAGGTCGACAAGGTTCTTGATGTTGCTGAATTTGTCGTCGATGCTGCCGCGCCACCGCCGGATGTCGGTCAGGACGCCTTCCGGGGTGTTGCTTCGCGCTACTGCGCCGAATGCGAAGGCCAGCGTGACGCCGCTGCCGGCTGCCCGTAGAAGTTCTCCGTCTGAGAACAGGGATAGTAACATGCCTGCACAGTCGAAAATCGTGTTGACCGGATTGATTAAAATATCGGTATTATTATACTCAAAAAGAAATAGAATGCGAATTAGTCAGGCGAAAATTAAGCGTAAGCAGAGAGGCTAATTCCGATCTGTAATCAGCGATATGTTCAAAAAAAGACAAAATTGCTTTCCTGAAAAGCTCCTTACTTCGATAAAAATGCGTATTGATTACTTTCTTCCTCAACAGCTGCCAAAGACGCTCTATCAGGTTCAAATTCGGTGAATAAGGTGGAAGAAAGAGCTGTGTTATTTTCGTTCCTTTTATCCATCCGGTCAGTTCGGCATTCCGGTAATAACGTGCATTGTCGGATATAATATA